>CAYTQG010000009.1:35980-45311 GCA_964439965.1 uncultured Proteiniphilum sp. | reverse complement strand
AAACGCCCTTTTTCCGTGAAACTGAAAACGCCCCGTTTTTAGAAACGCCCTTTTTTCGTGAAACTGAAAACGCCCCGTTTTTAGAAATGTCCTTTTTCCGTGAAACTGAAAACGCCCCGTTTTTGGAAATGCCCTTTTTCCGCGAAACTGAAAACGCCCCGTTTTTGGGCAATGTTTTCGAATTAAGCACTCAAATAGCCCATTTTTGGTCGTAGAATTATAAATATTGCCTTGTTTATGCCGTAAAAAGGGCAATTGTAGTTATTCTATGTACTAATTAGGGTGTATTTTTGGCAAATCGAATCAGTTTTGATCTAATAACTAAAGATTTTGGCTGAGAAATAATTACATTTGTGAAAATGATACGATATTATGATTGAATTTTTTGAATACGGAAACGAAGAGATTGAATATTTAAAGAAAAAAGATGCACGATTGGGTGAAGCTATTGATGCAATAGGAATGATTGAGCGTGCTGTTAATCCTGATATTTTTTCATCACTCATTAATACAATTGTAGGGCAGCAAATATCTACAAAAGCCCAAAAAACAGTTTGGCGAAGAATGAATGAGGGCCTTGGGGCTATAACTCCAGCTACAATAGATAATATATTACTTGAGGATTTGCAAAAATTTGGTCTTTCGTTTAGAAAGGCTGAGTATATGAAATATGCCGCTAATATGATTGTGAGTGGTGAGTTGAATATTGATGCGCTTTATGATATGACTGATACTGAAGTAGTAGCCGAGCTTACCAAACTGCACGGAGTGGGAGTGTGGACTGCCGAAATGTTGATGCTATTCTCGATGCAACGCCCCGATGTGGTGAGTTATGGCGATTTGGGTATTATAAGGGGAATGAAAATGCTGTATGGCCACGAAAAAATTACGAAGCCCATATTCAATGAGTACAAAAAGCGCTATTCGCCACATGGGTCTGTTGCAAGTTTATACCTATGGGCAGTATCCAGTGGCGAATATCTTGATTTGTAGATAGACCTACTTTCTCTTTTTTATAAAATACCTAACAATGAAGTAAAGTGCTATAAGGGCAACTATGCCTATAACTATATATCCAAGTTCGTGACTATATTTATCTATAAGGTCGGCCTGCCCGTGTGCTAAATATCCAAGTAGTGCAAGTATAATATTCCATGCACCAGCACCAATTGCAGTAAATATGGTGAATGTAACGAAATTCATTTTGGCCAATCCCGCTGGAATAGAAATAAGTTGTCTTACTGCCGGAATAAGTCTTCCTATCACGGTTGATGTTTTGCCGTGCTTATTAAAATAATCTTCGGCATGTTCTATCTTTTCACTATTAAGCAAAAGCAACTTGCCAAACTTGCTATCAGCTATTTTATAAATAACTGGTCGCCCCAAAAACATGGCTAAGAAATAATTAATCCATGCTCCAAATAATGCTCCTATGGTGCCAAACAAAACAACTAGAAATATATTGAGATTGCTTTCGGGTTTGCTTGCTATATACGCAGCAGGGGGTATTACCACTTCGGACGGGAATGGAATGAATGAGCTTTCTACCGTCATGAGTGCCGTGATGCTGGCGTAGTTCATGTTATTTTCGTACCAATGTTCTACTTTTTGTATCCACGACTTGTTTTTGGGTTCCGACTGCTCAATTTGTTCCAAGTTAAGCTGTGAATCGCTAGCCCATGCAATATTAGTGGATAGAATAGCGAATGAAAAAACAATAAATAAAGAAATTTTTTTAATTGTTTGCATCTTTGTGATTTATTTCAAAAAAATAATGTGATTAGCTTTTATAAACTGTCAGTTTTTTAATAGACAACCTAGCGCAAAAAATAATTAGCAACAAAAGTACAACATTTTTCTGCAATTTCAGAAAGATGTCTAGAGATGCTTAAAAATTAAATTTTGTAGTTGTGCTGATTATTATATATATTAATGACTCGAATTTCATTCAAAATATAGTACTTTTGCGTATTTCGATGAAAAAAGCTAACTTTGGAGTGATTTTTCAACTTTGAATTAATATATGTCATCAAAAGATATCAACGATAAAAACTTAGAAAATACAGAGAATATAGATAATCAGAACTCAGACGATACATCTGATACCTCAAAAAAGACAGAATCGAAAATGACAACTCGGTTTTCAGGAGATTCGCCAATGAATCTATCAAAAATGTATCAGGATTGGTTTCTGGATTATGCATCATATGTAATTCTTGAGCGTGCAGTGCCACACGTGGTGGATGGGATGAAACCCGTTCAGCGCAGGATACTTCATGCCATGAAGCGTATGGATGATGGTAGATACAACAAAGTGGCCAATATTATTGGTAACACTATGCAGTTTCACCCTCATGGTGATGCATCGATAGGTGATGCACTAGTTCAGATGGGGCAAAAGGATTTGCTTATCGACTGTCAAGGAAACTGGGGTAATGTTTATACTGGTGATGGGGCTGCGGCACCACGATATATCGAGGCAAGACTCACGAAGTTTGCCCTTGAGGTATTGTTTAATGTAAAAACTACCGAGTGGAAGCCATCATACGATGGAAGAAACAAAGAGCCAATCACTTTGCCCGCAAAATTTCCGTTGCTATTAGCTCAGGGAACTGAGGGTATTGCTGTGGGTTTGAATTCGAAAATTTTACCGCACAACTTTAATGAGCTTTGCGATGCATCAGTATCTTATCTTAAGGATGAAGATTTTGAACTATATCCCGATTTTCAAACCGGGGGCTACATAGATGTGGAGCGATATAATGATGGTGAGCGCGGCGGATCGGTTAAAGTAAGAGCATCAATCAATAAGCTCGACAACAGAACCCTTGTTATTAACAGTTTGCCATATGGCAAAACTACAGCATCATTGGTTGAGTCTATTTTGAGGGCTAATGAGCGGGGCATGATTAAGATTAGAAAGGTTGACGATATCACTGCCGAAAACGTTGAGATACACGTTCAGCTTGCTGCTGGCGTATCGTCCGACAGAACTATAGATGCCCTTTATGCCTTTACGGATTGCGAAATCAGTATTTCGCCCAACTGCTGTATCATTGAAGATGATAAACCGCACTTTATCACAGTAAGTGATGTGTTGCGCACATCTACCGACAGAACAAAAGATCTGCTACAGCTAGAGCTTGAAATAGAAAAGAGAGAAAAGCAAGAGGGATTACTTTTTGCATCACTCGAAAAAATATTTATCGAAGAGCGTATATATAAAGATGAGGAGTTTGAGAATGCCAAAAATATGGATGTAGCTATCTCGCACATAGATAAGCGTCTCGATCCTTATAAGAAAGATTTTATACGTGAGATTAATCGTGAAGATATATTGCGATTGATGGAGATTAAGATGGCGCGCATCTTGCGTTTCAACTCAGATAAAGCTGAAGAAAATATTGCCAAGTTTACTAGCGATATTAAAGAAATTGATCACAACCTCAATAATTTGGTGGATTATACCATTGCGTGGTATTTGATGCTGAAAGAGAAATATGGAAAAGATTTTCCTCGTAAAACTGAAATTAGGAGCTTCGAAAATATTGAGGCTGCAAAGGTGGCAGTTGCCAACGAAAAACTTTACATCAACCGCGAAGAAGGGTTTATAGGAACGGGACTGAAAAAGGATGAGTTTATATGCAACTGTTCCGAAATCGACGATGTTATTGTATTCTTCAAAGATGGTACATTTAAGGTTGTGAAAATTAGCGATAAGCTATTTGTTGGAAAAAATATATTATACGCAAATGTTTTTAAACGCAACGATAAACGCACTATTTATAACATGGTTTATCGTGATGGTAAGGCTGGTACTCATTATATCAAACGATTTAATGTAACAAGTATTACGCGCGATAGAGTATATGATACAACTAGAGAAAAACCCGGATCGAGAGTGGTTTACTTTAGTGCTAATCCTAATGGTGAGGCAGAGACTATCAGAGTTATTCTTAAACCAAAGCCTAGACTAAGAATACTTCAATTCGAGAAGGATTTTAGTGAGATTGCAATTCGCGGTAGGGGTGCTATGGGTAATATTCTTACAAAAGCAGATGTTCATCGTATTACACTCAAGCAAAAGGGACTATCGACATTAGGAGGACGAAAGGTGTGGTTCGATTTTGATGTTAAGAGATTGAACTATAATGAGGAAGGTGCTTTCCTAGGCGAGTTCCACGCTGATGATAAGATTTTGGTAGTGAACGAGAACGGCGACTTTAGAACTTGCAGTTTTGACTTGAGCAATCACTTTGAGCCCGGAATAGTGCGAATAGAGAAGTTTGATAAAGATAAGGTTTGGTCGGCAGCACTGTACGATGCAGATCAAAAGTATGCATACTTAAAGAGATTTACATTTGAGGAGAGTGATAAAGTTGTGAACTTTATGGGTACTAACGAAGATTCTCGATTGTACTTGCTCACCGATACTGTTTATCCTAGAGTGGAGGTTACATTTGGCGGAGATGATGATTTTAGACAACCATTAGAAATTGATGTGGAAGAGTTTATTGCTGCCAAAAGCTACAGAGCAAAGGGTAAGAGAATATCGAACTACACGGTGGCTGATGTGAAGGAGCTTGAGCCTACACGCTTTCCCGAACCCGAACCCGAAAAGGAGAAGGAGAAACCTACCGAAATAGAGATTGAAGCAGAAGAGCCAATAAATGATTCGGATCTGCTGGATGAGATAACTGGTCAGATGAGCTTGTTTAATTCATAATATTAAATTCAACTTTATAATATAATATGCCCAATAGATTGCCAATGTAGTCTGTTGGGCTTTTTGTATGTTTGTGGATATATTCAACCTAAGAGGGTAATACTTGTATTGCTTGCTTTCAAAAGCTAATAGTAGTATCTTTGCAACAAAAATTAAAAAAACAAAAATGACTACACCAAATTGTATTAAATGCGGAAGTAAGGTTACCTACTACGATGGGGCATTATTTCATTGCACAGAGTGCTTTCATGAGTGGACGCAAGATGATATTGATAATGAAGACAAGGAAGAAAAAGTAATTGATAGTAATGGCAATGAGCTGTTTGATGGGGATGACGTAACTGTTATCAAAGACTTAAAAGTAAAAGGCTCATCGATGGTGGTAAAAAGAGGAACTCGTGCCAGAGGAATCAGACTTACACATGATGATCCTACTCACGTTCAGGCTCGTGTTGATGGTCAAACAATATTTCTAAAAACAGAGTTTCTTAAGAAATAACATTGTCACAACCGAATAGCACATTGCTATAAATAAAATATTAAGCGTTTGATAAATTTATTGTCAAACGCTTTTTTGTTATTAACCTATAATCTAACGCCTTTATAAGCTTGATTTTTGCAACGCGAGATATTAAATCACAATTTTTTTATGTAAGTTTGCATTCTTTATTCAGATGTAGTACGGAAAGGAACTTCATCAAAATAATAACAACAAATAATGATTGCAATATTAGGAATAGAATCATCTTGCGATGATACATCTGCAGCGGTAATTGTGGATGGTGTCATTAAATCAAATATAATAGCAAATCAATCGGTGCATGAGCGTTATGGTGGCGTAGTGCCCGAATTGGCTTCACGTGCGCATCAGCAAAATATAATTCCTGTGGTTCACGAGGCGTTGAAGGAGGCTAACTTAAAGAAGGAGGACATTTCTGCAATTGCATTCACTAGAGGTCCAGGCTTGTTGGGCTCGCTTTTAGTTGGCACATCATTTACTAAAGGTTTTGCATCGGCATTAAATATTCCGATGATTGATATCAACCACTTGCAGGCGCATGTATTGGCACATTTTATAAAGGAGTATGAGGGTGACACAAACCAACCTGAGTTTCCATTTTTGTGCCTTCTTGTTTCGGGAGGGAACTCGCAAATTATATTAGTGAAGTCTCATAGCGAGATGGAAATAATAGGCCAAACAATTGATGATGCTGCTGGCGAAGCCTTCGACAAGTGTGCAAAAGTTATGGGATTGGGATATCCTGGTGGTCCTATAGTGGACAAACTAGCCAAACTAGGTGATGCCGATAGATTTGAGTTTAATAAGCCAAATATTGCAGGATATGACTATAGTTTTAGTGGACTAAAAACTTCATTCTTATACTTTCTTAGGGATGAGCTAAAGAATGATTCTGATTTTATAGAGAATAATAAAGAGGATTTGTGTGCATCATTGCAGAAAACTATCATTGATGTTTTGATGAAGAAACTGTATAAAGCTGCGAAAGATTTAAAGATTAAAGAAATAGCTGTGGCGGGCGGTGTATCGGCAAATTCTGGTTTGCGTGCCGCATTTGAGGATTATAGCAAAAGATATGGTTGGAAGATACATATCCCGAAATTTGCATATACTACCGACAATGCCGCAATGGTAGCAATCTCGGGTTATTATAAGTATCTCGATAAAGAATTTTGTGGTATGGATGCTATTCCATACGCAAGGGTACTTATATAAGTGTGGGTGTTGTGATAATTGCTCAGATAATAAAACAAAAACTAAATAGGAAAATAAAACATTACAAATATGTCTATAGAAAATAACGTAACAGAAGAGAATAAGAAGAGTCTCAACTTCATTGAGATGATAGTTGAGAAAGACCTTAAAGAGGGTAGAAATGATGGACGAGTTCAAACTCGTTTCCCACCCGAGCCTAATGGATATCTTCATATCGGCCATGCTAAAGCTATATATATTGATTTTGGTATAGCACAAAAGTATGGCGGAGTTTGTAATCTGCGTTTCGACGATACTAATCCTGTAAAAGAGGATGTGGAGTATGTAGATTCAATTATGGAAGATATTAAGTGGTTGGGATTTGAATGGGAAAATATCTATTATGCCTCTGATTATTTTCAGCAGTTGTGGGATTTTGCAGTGCAATTGATTAAAGAAGATAAAGCATATATTGATGAGCAGACGGCCGAAGAAATTGCTAAGCAAAAAGGTACTCCAACAGTTCCCGGAACAGAAAGTCCTTATCGCAATCGCCCAATAGAGGAGTCGCTAGAGCTATTTGAAAAAATGAATACTGGTGAAATTCCTGAAGGTAAAATGGTGTTGCGTGCCAAAATTGATATGGCTTCATCCAATATGCATAAGCGCGACCCTATTATTTATAGGGTAATAGATATTCCGCATCATCGCACCGGAACAGAGTGGAAAGCATATCCAATGTATGATTTTGCTCACGGACAATCGGATTTCTTTGAGGGAGTTACTCACTCGCTTTGTACTTTAGAGTTTGAAGTGCACAGACCACTATATGATTGGTTTCTCGATCAACTGGATACTAGCCACTCACGCCCTCGCCAAACCGAGTTTAATAGACTTAACCTTACTTATACAGTAATGAGTAAGCGTAGGCTATTGCAATTGGTGCAAGAGAAACTTGTTTCGGGATGGGACGACCCTCGTATGCCTACCATTAGCGGTATGCGTCGCAGAGGATACACGCCTGCATCCATCCGCTCGTTTATAGATAGAATTGGATATACAAAATATGATGGAATAAATGACTTTTCACTACTTGAGCACGCTATTCGTGAAGATTTAAATAAGCATACTGCTCGAGTGTCTGGTGTAATTGATCCTATAAAACTTGTAATTACTAACTATCCAGAAGATAAGGTGGAAGAGATGGAAACAATTAATAACCCTGAAGATCCATCAATGGGATCACGCAAGGTGAAGTTTTCGAGAGAGTTGTGGATTGAGCGCGACGACTTTATGGAGGATGCTCCAAGAAAATACTTCCGTTTGACACCAGGAAAAGAGGTGCGTCTAAAAAGCGCATATATTGTGAAGTGCACTGGTTGCAAAAAAGATGAAGATGGAAATGTGATAGAGGTGTATGCCGAGTACGACGAGCAAACTCGAAGCGGTATGCCCGAGTCGAGCCGTAAGGTAAAAGGTACTATTCACTGGATATCAGTTCCGCATAGTCTTGATGTAGAAGTAAGGCTTTATGATCGTCTTTTCCTTGTTGAAGATCCAATGGCAGATAAAGAAAAAGATTTTAAAGAATTCATAAACCCTGATTCACTAATTGTAAAACAAAACTGTAAGGTAGAAGAATATCTACAAGATGCCAAACCGCTTGATAGCTTCCAGTTTCAGCGCATTGGCTACTTCAATGTGGATAAAGACTCTACACCTGAACATTTAGTTTTTAATAGAACTGTAGCTTTGAGAGACTCGTGGAAGAAACAGAACTCTTAAGATAGTTACTAATAAATTATTTTTGTGATATTTTGCACTGATAAGGTTAGTGAATCTTTTCCTTATCAGTGCTTTTTTAAAGGAGGGATATTATGCAAAACAATAGCGATAGCAAAGACATAAGAGCTCTTATTGATAGGTATGAAAATATGCTTTTATCTGGAAAGAAAGTATATTTTGATACCGACGAGTTCGAAATCTTGGCAGATTATTATATGTCAGTTGATGATAATATTTATGCTGAAGAAATTATTGATGAGGGCTTGATAATGCATCCTAATAGTCCTACACTTACTATCCTAAAAGCAAAAAATCTTTTGGCACTGGGCGATTATGAAGAAGCTTTATCGAATATTGAAGCTTTTTCTGAAGAAGGTGATTTAGATATTTCTCTTATTAAAGTTGAGGCTATGCTTAATATGGGTCTCAGTAAAGAGGCCGAGGAAATAATAAATAGTACCATTTCGAGTAATTTATCTATCGAGGATTTATATACATTCATGACAGAGCTGGGCTTTATTATGAATGATATTTCAAAATATGATAAAGCAGCATATTATTTGGAGCAGAGCCTGAAAATAGAAAATCAAAATACTGAAGTAATAACCGATTTGGCTTTTGCCTACGAAATGATGGAGGATTATGATAAAGCCATCTACTATAATAATATTATACTCGATCAAGACCCATATTCATATGAGGGGTGGGTTAACTTAGGTAAGCTATATTCTCTAAAAGAGGAGTTTGGTAAAGCTATTGATGCTTTTGATTTTGCTTCTACCATTAATGAGGACGATGTGGGAGCTTTGAAAATGAAAGCGCTATCATTGTTCTTAAATGATAATACTGAAGAGGCTATCAAAACATTTGAGGAGTGTATATCTATCAATCCTAATGATATAAGTGTTTATGACTCGATAATAGAGGGTTACGAGACATTGGGGCAATATGAGGATATGATTAGGTTTTTAAACTTAAAGGAGGAGCGTTTCGGACCTGAGGGAATAGCTATTAAACGTGCCTTTGTGGAGACTTTGAGAAATAATTTATCGAAAGCATGGGAGATTTATAACGAGATTCCTGAAGATGAAAGAGAAACTATTGAT
>CAYTQG010000009.1:0-35880 GCA_964439965.1 uncultured Proteiniphilum sp. | reverse complement strand
GAAAGCATGGGAGATTTATAACGAGATTCCTGAAGATGAAAGAGAAACTATTGATTTCTATATGCTTGAGGCAGAGCTTAATTTTTTATCTGGAAATATACGTGAGTCTGAGGCTTCATATATCAAAGCGGCTCTTTTTTATGATGATGATGTGGACATAATAGATAGACTTGCCAATGTGAGTGTGGCTCAAGAGAAATATGAGCAGGCGGCAGAATATCTTGAAAAACTTTTAGATCTTGATCCTGAATATCCGACTGCAAAAACTCGTTTGGCTATTATTCGTTTCGAAATTGGTACTAAAGAGCCTTTTGATGAGCTGATGGATCAGTTTAGCGATGATGAACTTCGTGAGATGATGCAATTTATTTCGGGTGACGATAACAAGGATTACTCACAATACACACGCGAACAAATGCTAATGAGACTCAATGAAGCTCGTGAGAATAGAATTCTATTTAAAAACATAAAATACTAATATTATATGGGCATCCACTTATTTTGTGGCTGCTTTTTTATTTATGGGAAATATTAAAAGCACAACAAGTCCATTTAAGGAAAGGCTATCTTCTTTGGATATTCTACGCGGTTTTGACCTGTTTCTATTGGTGTTTTTTCAGCCAGTTTTTGTTGCCTTTGCACGTCATTGGAGCGATAATCCGTTTTTTGCGTTTATGCTCAAGCAGTTTGAACATGCCGATTGGGTGGGTTTTAGGGCGTGGGACTTAGTTATGCCTTTATTCCTTTTTATGGTGGGTGTAGCACTTCCTTTTTCGCTTTCAAAATATAAAAATGGCTCAAACAATAGTAGAATATATAAGCGTATAACACGTCGTTTTGTTGTGCTTTTTATATTAGGGATAGTAGTGCAAGGAAATTTACTTAATCTAGATCCACTGGCAATACGATTATATACTAATACATTGCAAGCTATTGCTGTGGGTTATGCTTTTTCATCCTTTTTTATTATTCATCTGTCCATGCGGACTCAAATAATTGTTACTTCACTTTTATTGATTGTGTATTGGGCTTTAATGTCCGTCTTTGGGGATTTTACTCCTGAGGGTAACTTTGCAGAAATTATAGATAAGGCAGTCCTTGGAAGGTTTCGTGATGGAGTGAGATACGATGAAATGGGCAATTGGAATTTCTCGACTAATTATAGTTATACTTGGGTATTAACTAGCATGGTTTTTATTGTAACTACCATGATGGGAGTATTTGCTGGACAAATTATGCGTGGAAGCAAAGATAAGCTTAGAAATAGTAAGTTGCTTTTTATAATTGGACTAGCTCTTTTACTATCGGGATGGCTTCTGAGTTTTCAAACTCCAATAATAAAAAAAATTTGGTCTGCCAGTATGACTTTATGGTCGGGCGGATGGTGTTTTTTACTTATGGCTCTTTTTTATTATGTTGTAGATTATAAAGGTTGGTCGAAGGGCTTAAACTGGCTTAAGATTTATGGAATGAACTCTATAACTGCATATACTTTAGGTATGGTTGTGAGCTTTAGTAGTATCGCTACTTCTTTGCTCTATGGCTTTGAACAATACACTGGTGTATATTATGGTGCAATAATTACTTTTGCTAACTTCTTGATACTATTCTTTATTTTACGACTTATGTATCGACAAAATTATTTTGTGAAAATATAAAACTCAAATATGAAACACTTTAATTTTTTGGCTGTCATTGCAATATTCAGCCTATTACTAATTTCTTGTCAGCAGTCTGCATCAAGTGATACTGCTGAAAACCAATTGCAGATTATTCCTTATCCAAACCAAGTGTTGGTAAAGAATGGGAGTTTGGATATTTCAGGAGGCTTTAAGCTAACATCAACTAGCTTAAAGGATGATGTTCTGAATGGTCTGTCAAACTATCTCTCACACTCCCATCTGAATATGGATGACACTGGAGTTTCTGTGATTATTGATATTGAAAATGATGATGCAAATGCGGAGTCGTACAACTTAGTGATTAATAAAAAGGGGGTAAATATTACATCGCCGAGTGAAGTGGGAATTTTTTATGGGCTGCAAACATTATTGCAACTCACGGAGAATGATTCTGATAATCTTCCCTTTGTAGAGATAAAAGATGCGCCACGATTTGGCTATCGGGGGTTGATGCTTGACTGTTCACGCCACTTTCTAACACTAGACTTTCTGAAAAAGCAAATAGATATGATGGCATATCTTAAGCTTAATCGTTTTCACTGGCATCTAACGGATGGTCCTGGTTGGAGATTGCAAATTAATAAATATCCAGAGCTTACTAGGATAGGTGCTTGGCGTATGGAAAGCACATGGAAAGAGTGGTGGAACTCGGGTCGCAAATATGTGGAAGAGGGAACCCCTGGAGCTTACGGAGGGTATTACACTCAAGATGAAGCTCGTGAATTGGTGGCATATGCTGCTGAGAGACACATAACTGTGATACCAGAGATTGAAATGCCTGGACACTCTGAAGAGGTTTTGGCTATTTATCCTCAATTGTCATGCACTGGCAAGCCTTATACTAGTAGTGAGTTGTGTATAGGTAATGACGAGACATTTGAATTCCTTGAGAATGTGCTAACTGAGGTTATGGATATATTCCCATCAGAAATTATTCATGTGGGTGGAGATGAGGCTAGTCGCGAACATTGGGAGAAGTGTTCTAAATGTCAAAAACGAATAAAAGAAGAGGGATTAAAGGATGAGGCTGAACTTCAAAGTTATTTAATTAAACGAATTGAAAACTTTTTAAATGATAATGGTCGCAAATTATTGGGATGGGATGAAATTCTTGATGGCGGATTGGCACCAAACGCAACAGTTATGTCGTGGAGAGGCGAAGAGGGTGGTGTAGCTGCTGCTCGAAGCGGTCATGATGCAATAATGACGCCCGGAAGCCACTGCTATTTTGATAGTTATCAAGGATTGCCCGATACTCAACCTGAAGCAATCGGGGGCTTTTTGACGCTTGAAAAGGTTTACTCGTTTGAGCCTATACCGTCAGTGCTAACTGCTGATGAGGCAAAACATATATTGGGTGCGCAGGCCAACTTGTGGGCTGAATATATTATAAATGAAAAGCATATGGAGTATATGATATATCCACGTTTGCTGGCTTTAGCTGAAGTTGTGTGGATGCAATCTGAAAATAAATCATGGGCTGATTTTCAAGTTAGGGCCAACCGTGCTATACCAATGCTTCAACAAAAGGGATACAATACTTATACACTAAGCAAAGAGCCATTTGTTGAGCTGGTATCGAATAGTGATAATAAATCGATTGACATTACGCTTACTTCAGAGCTATATCCTGCTGAAATAAGATATACAATTGATGGTAGCAATCCAACAAGCGAGTCGGAACTATACAAGGATGTTGTTGCGGTAACTGATTCAGCAAATCTTCGTGCTCAAATATTTCAAGATGGTATGCCAGTAGGTAATATTATTGAAAAGCGTGTTGACTATCACAATGCTATTGGGAAAGATATAATTTATAATACCCCATATAGTCAATATTATACAGCTGGTGGCGATCATGCTCTTATAGATGGCATTCCTGGTGGACCAGCACATGGTGATGGGCATTGGCAGGGCTTTTTAATTCCAGAGATAGATATAGTGATTGATTTAGGTGAAAAGAAACCAATAAAGTCTGTACAAACATCATTTTTGCAAAATGCAGGTGCTGAAATTTGGTTGCCCGCCGATGTTTCCCTTTACACATCTGATGATAATGAGGAATTCACTATTTTGGATGAGTTTATTGATAATACAGATACAAAGGCTGAAGGAACATTTCCTAAATCTTTTGAGTGGAATGGTGATGTGGAAGCACGATATATTAAACTGAAGGCTCATAGGAAGAGTGTGAAAGGTTGGATGTTTGCTGATGAAATAATAGTTTGGTAACCATATTAATATAATTACAATGAGGAAAACTTCTTTAATAATTGCTCTTGCAATATTTAGCTTGTCTGTGGTTTTCACAAATTACAGATAAGTACGTTGGAGGGGCTATTAAAACAGAGTATGGAATAAGAGATTTGAAGTTTCCGCCTCTATCGGATAATATATATCGAAAGGGATGGATAGATTTCAATAAGAATGGAAAGAAAGATATCTATGAAGACCCTACTAGGGATGTAGAAGATAGAATTAAAGACTTACTTAGTCAGATGACTTTAGAGGAAAAGTCTAATTGACTTTACTGGTGAGGGTATTCGTGGTATTAACCATATGCGAGCTACATACTTTCCATCACAATTGGCTCAGGCTTCTACTTTCAATGCGTCTCTGGTTAGAAAAATAGCGAGGTAACTGGACTAGAAGCTAAGGCTTTAGGTTACACCAATATCTATTCGACTATATTGGATGTGGCAACCGATCCGAGATGGGGAAGGATAGAGGAGACGTACGGTAGTGATCCATATTTGGTGGGACGATTAGGCACTGAGAATGCAAAGGGTATTCAGTCGCAACGAGTGGCCGCAACGGCCAAACACTACGCTGTATATAGTATTCCTTTTGCTGGTAGTGATGGCTGGGTAAGAACTCACCCAATGGTTGGTTAGCGTGAGATGTTTATTAAATACTTATGGCCGTTTGAAACTGTTATCTAAAATAGCAATCTGCAAGGGGTAATGGTTTCTTATAATGATTTTGATGGAGAACCTATTGTTATTAGCAAGAAGTTTTTGACTGATTTCCTTCGTGTTCGCTTTGGATTTAAGGGATATACAGTTAGCGATAGTGCCGCATTTGAGGATATTATGGATAAATATAATATTACAGATGATATTGATGAAGCTGCAGCAATGGCAGTTGATGCGGGTATGAATGTGCAAAACTACAGATTTTGATTCGTCAGATAAAGTTACTGTAACTTACACTATAAAGAAAGTGGGTGAAGTGGCTGGTGATGAAGTATCGCAACTTTATTTCAGAGATAATATGGCAAGTGTGGTGGTTTACGACAAAGAGCTATGTGGTTTTGATAGAGTTACATTACAACCAGGCGAATCAAAACTAATATCACTTGAGATAGATAGAGAGACATTATCTATAACAAATAGTAAGCTAGAAAGAGTGTTTGAGCCAGGAGAATTTACAATTATGGTAGGTAGCTCTTCAGAGGATATAAGGCTTGAAGAGACAATTGAACTATAAACTATAATTAGATATCAATTTCAACTGGGCAACTACTTATCATTTTAAGTAGTTGCCCAGTTTTTTATGCAATCGGTCAGTAAATACAAAAAAAGATGGTTACATTTGTGATTAATAAGTTATCTAAACACCATATTAAATAAAAGTATTATGAGAAAAATAAGTTTGTTGCTAGCAATACTATTAGCATCAACAGCATTTGCACAAAACAAGGTTACAAATAAGATTATGGAGATGGGGAAAAGCGATAATCGCACCATGGAACATCTTGATATTCTGACAAATCGTTTTGGTGGCCGCCCCATTGGTTCTAATGCTTATACCAATGCTACATATTGGGTTGCAAATTTACTTGAGGGGTGGGGGCTTGATGTTGAAATTCAAGAAGTAGGAACACTTCCCGTAGGATTTAATCGTGGTCCTTGGTTTGGCAAAATGTATAGCGATCAATCTATGCCATTGGAGTTTGTAACACCAAGTTACACTTCGGGTACAAAAGGAGTACAGCGTGGACATGTATTAATAGAGCCTAAGACTCGCGCTGAATTTGAGCGGATGAAAGGAAAACTAAAAGGTGCATGGGTATTAATAGAGGGAACTAGCAATGGATTTGCTCTTGACCATTCTAAAAGTGGTGATAATAGACGTGATTCTATCATTAAAGCTAATGAAATGGCAAAGCATGATTCGCTAAAGATTGTTGAGCCAGCTCTATTTTTAAAAGAGATGAAAGAGGCTGGTATTCTTGGCACTATTCAGTCGGCTCCAATACCTCTAGTTGCTTTATATGACAGAAAGAACCTTTTTGATTTATCATTCGATAATTTACCCAATACTCCTGATATAAAACTTAATGAGGATCAGTATAACATTATTCGTAAAAAGGCAGAGCGGAGGGAGTATATGCAGCTTGAGTTTGATATCAGAAACTATTTCAGACCAGGTCCAGTTAAATTTCATAATGTAATAGCCACTATTAAGGGTACTAAATATCCTGATGAGTATGTAATAAGTGGTTGCCACCTCGACTCGTATGATGCAGCCACAGGTGCAGTAGATTGCGGTACGGGAGTTGCACCAAATCTTGAAATGGCTCGCACCATAATGGCGTCTGGTGGCAACAAGCCCGACAGAACTATTATGTTTGCATTCTGGGCTGGAGAAGAGTTTGGATTACTAGGCTCAAAGTATTGGGTAGAGAATAATATTGATAAGCTTGGGAAAATATCAAACTACTTCAATCGAGATGGTGGACCAACAGCTGCCTCAGGATTGGTAGTTCCTGAAAATTGGTATGATGATATTATGAAATGTACAGCAGAGCTAGCAAATTATGATGAGCGAATCCCATTTAAGGTGGAAAAAAATACTAGAGGACCACAACCTATTCCAGCAGATGCTTGGGGTACAGATCATGCATTCTTTGCTCGAAACGGCGTGCCTACTATTCCTTTTCGTAATAGTGATCCATTGGGTTATAATTTTAGCTATTATGAGATATGGCATACCACCCGTGATACCTACAATATGAGCATTGCTGAATATATGGAATATACTTCTGTGACGCAGGCAGTAACACTATATAATATAGCAAATCTGAAAAACTTACTACCTCGCAATCAGATATACCTGAATGATTAGATAATATAAAAAACAGCACCAATTTAGAATTGGTGCTGTTTGCATAATATATATACTTAATATATTCTCTATTTAATTTTCTTTACCCATGCTTCTTGGTACATGTCGAAGTTCTTTCTCATTTCACTAGCCACTTTGTTTGCTTCCTCACGAGTAGTAAAGCTTGCAGCGTAAACATCTATTCTATCGGGCTTTTCTATAGAGTTGCATTTATCAAATCCATCCGACTTAAGACGCTCTAACATTCTGTTAGCAATATCTCTTACCTCATATACCCCAACAATTATATAATACTGATGGTCCTCAGTGCTAGTTACAGCTTCTTTGTTGCTTTCCTCTGCATTGCTTTCGTTCTTTTTTCCAACTAGCGATTCGCTAAACGCATCATATGTAGAAGGTCTGTTCTTTTGCTTTTCAGTTTTAGCAAAAATATTACTTTCAGTAAGTAATTTAGCAGATTGATGCTTGTTTACAGAATCTTGAAGTGGGAAAACGAAAAATACAAGTGCTATAACAGCAGCAACGGCAGCGGCAATACTAATTTTAGGTATAGACTTACGAGTTTCAGCCTCTTCTGGTTTAGAGGTAACAGGTGTAACGGTAGTCTTAAGTTGTATTATTGGTTTTAGAGCTGCAGTTGTGAGGCCATATAATTCTGGGCGCACAAATGGTTTAGGATTATAAACGAGTTGCTGACTGTCAGATAATGTGAATTCTCCTAAATCATCCAAACTCACTCTCTTATCGGTATTTAATTTTTGACGAAGCTCTTTTACGGCCTTTTCTATTCTTTGTAATGCCGATTCGAAAGGAATGTTATCAGTTTGCATGTACGATTCTACTAAGAGACCATCATTGTGAGTTAGAAAACTATTAAATACTAGCTCGCAATATGAAGGTTCGAAGATAGAGAGTTCCCTTTTGGATGCTGTATTTGTGTTTACCACAAAGCCACCCAATCCTGGCACAATAACACAATTATGCTCGTGAAGAAGATACTCTATATGTAAAACCAACTGATTCATGCTACAAAGATAAAAAAAATGATAACATAATCGAATTATTAAGATAAATAATCGATGCAATTTAGGTCATTTATGGCATATTCATCTATTTGCCTTATATTTGCATCAATTAAACATTAAATTATTCACCGAATAGTTGAACTTGATATTGAAAATTTGTTGATGAAAGATATAAACGATAATAGCCCAATAGTAGTGGCAAAGCAACTTCCCACAAGCAGACTTAAAAAAGCACTTTATAGCTTTGCTGGTATAGCCTCACTTGTGTTGGCAGTTATAGGCATAGTAGTACCAGGTATACCTTGTACACCCTTTGCTTTACTTTCTGCAGCAATGTTTGCCAAGAGCTCTGATAGGCTTTATAATAAATTACTAAATAGTAGAATTTTAGGTACTCGAATAAAAGAATATCAAAAACGGAAAGGGATAACTAAGAGTGGCAAAGTGAAGGTGATAATATTAATGTGGACAATGGTTCTCATATCTTCATTTGTAATATTAAAAGGTATCACTCTACAAATTATTGTTCTTTCTGCTGGAATGGTTGGGGCTATCGTTGTGTGGTTTTTTGTGCCAGAGGGAAAGAAACTAAAGGACGATTAATTCATTTTACTATATCTGTTGTGCTACCATCACACCATAAGACAGTTATAGAGTACAAAGATAATTTAGTTATTTCACTTCAAAATATCTTTATCTAACAATTCATATCTAATAATTCTCGATTGTATATAGCAAAACAATCGAAGATGCGTAATGCATAATTAATAATCATAATCCGAAAAGTTTTATTTATCTTTGTTTGCCATAGAAAAAAACAAGCATTATGAAAACTAATAAACCACTCTCATTTGTAAATATAAACTTTGAGATAATACTAATTCTGACATTTATCTATCTATTACTGGTATTATTTTTTATTGCTTTTCCACCTAGGTTCAATTGGGTAGGGGGTGCAATAGGAGCGTTAATTTACTTGCTTATCAGTTCATTTATACATCCTTTTAAATATGTTATTGATGGTGATAAACTAATCTTTATAAATATACTTAGAAAGAACAAAGCAATAGATATTAATACCATTATCAAGTTGAACATATCGAATGTAAAGTGGATGTTACTTTCTTATACTTCTTCGGGATTTGATACAGCTTCATCGGTACGATTGAGACTCAAAGAGAATGAAATGAAACTTCTTCAAAGTGAGCTATTAAATTGTAATCCTAAAATCGAAGTAGTTTATAATTAGATTGATATCTTATTCACTTTTAAAGAACGAAAGCCCGCATGATATATTATCACACGAGCTTTCAAGGAAGGAGACTAAAAAATATCAGCCTGAAATCAACAAATTATGCATCTAATCCCCATGAATGCACTGCTATTATTTCGGCACTATTATATGCCTTTTTATTCATCTCCTTTATTTCGTTAATTAATGCTTCTACCTTTTTGTTATCAGCTTCTTGAATTAAAATACTAGCATTATATCCTGGCCATATTGCCGTGTTTAGACGAGGCTCTGCATATTCGCTCTTGGCTGTTACGAGGTCTATAGTTTGATAGTTTTTAATTTCCATTTCATCTATCACATCCCACAAAACCTCGGCCATACTAATATTACATGTTATATATATAAACTTCATAGTTTCTACTTTTTTATTGTTATGCTCTAAAGTTGTTTTAAAATAGTCAGGAGTAAGTACTCATGGAACTCGCTCCTGATTTTCTATTATTTAAATCTCTATTGTTTCTCTGTTGCGTAGTCTAGCCATATTACGGTCTTGTTTCAGCGTACGATGGTTTAGCGCAGTGTACATTGTTGGTACAATAATTAGTGTAACAAGAGTTGACACCAACAATCCACCAATAATGGTGATACCAAGTGGTGAGTACATCTCTTTACCCATTCCTGAGCTAAGTGCCATTGGCAACATACCAAGTATTGTAGTAAGCGATGTCATAAGCACAGGGCGCAAGCGTGAGCGTCCTGCTTCCATTACCGCATCTCGTAAGTTGTAGTTACGTTTACGAAGCATATTGGTGTAGTCCACCAAAACAATACCATTGTTCACCACAATACCTACAAGCATAATCAATCCGATAAATGTTACCACGTTTAAGCTGGTTCCTGTGATATAGAATGCCCATATCACCCCCACCAATGTAAAAGGAATAGCAAACAGAATTATAAAAGGATCTTTAAATGATTCAAACTGAGCAGCCATTACCATATAAACTAATGTAATACCTAAGAAGAAAATCAAATAAAGAGAGCTAAATGAGTCTGATTGATCCTCAACTTGTCCTCCCAGTTCAATGTTTACTCCATCAGGAAGGTTGGTTTCGTCTATTATTCGCTGAGCTATTACTGTTGCTTCGCCTAACGAAACACCTTCAGCAAGATTAGCAGTAGCTTTTACATATCTCTCTTGCGACTGACGTTGAATTTCCAGTTGACCAGTTGTCTCCACTATATCGGCAATTGATGATAAAGGAATTGGTTGTCCTAACAAGTTGGTCACATTCATCTCTTTTAGTTTTGCAACTTGATTTCGGTATTCAGGTGCATATTGAACTACAATCTCGTAGTCATTTCCCTCTTCAGTGAAATCACCTGATTCAGTTCCGTAAAGATTTTGACGAACTTGCATACCCACCATAGCAACATTTAACGCCATTTGAGATGCCTTATCTTTATCAACCACTACTTGCACTTCCAAAATACCTGGATCAATAGTTGTGCCTACATCAACAAATGAAATCTCATTCATCATCTTCTGCTCTACATCTCTTACTATAGCATTTAAACTCTCGAAGTTGTTTCCAGTAGCTATAATCTCAATAGGGCTTTTGTTACCAGTCAGAGCTGAAGCAAGTGCACTACTACCCGATACATGGAACTTCTCTAACTGTGGTAGTTCTTCCATTTTCTTTCTCACTTCATCTGCAATTTCTGAAGCACTTCTTGTTCTCTCTTCATGAGGCACCAGGTTAGTTAAAACTGTTCCCACGTTTTTACCCTCTTTAAAACCTACAGTAGTAAGCATACCACTTTCTGTTTGCCCTGAAATTGAAGCTAAAGCTCCGTCTCTAATCTCTGGAACTTCGTCAAGCATGATTTGCAATATTCGTTGCCCCATGCTATCTGTTTGCTGGGCACTAGTGCCTACTTCTGTTTCAAAAACAACTGACAGAGTTCCCGAGTCTAAGCTAGGGATATAGTCTGTTCCAAGATTTCTTGCCAAAAACATTGTGCCAATAAATACAACCAATGCTGTTATTAGTGTGAAACCTTTGTGAAATACAGCCCAACCCAGCATAGTTTTGTAAGCATCTTCAATTTTATTGAACACTTTCTCACTGGCAATATAAAACTTAGAGTGTTTCTTTTTATTCTCACCTCTTGGAGCTTCCTTTAATAATATTGAAGATAGCATTGGTGTGAGCGTAAGAGCTGTAAATAGCGAAACAATCAAACTAACAGATGTAAGTATTGCAAGTTGCTTAAACATAATACCAACAATACCACCCATAAACAACATGGGCAAGAACACTACCAATGTAGTAGCTGTAGATGCTGCAATCGCCATTCCCATCTCGGAAGTACCAAACATTGCAGCTTGCTTTGGCTTAGATCCTTTCTCAATATGTTGAGTAATGTTTTCGAGTACCACAATAGCATTATCCACCACCATTCCAATTGCAATAATCAGTGACATCAACGAGAATATATTTAACGTAAAGTCCATCACATACATTGCAATAAAAGCACTAATAAGCGATACTGGCATCGTTACGAAAACGATAAGACTTGATTTCCATTCGCGCAAGAACATTAACACCACAAGTGTAACAAATATAAGTGCATACCATATAGATGAGGTAAGATTCTTGACGGTGCTAATAACCATTTCGTCGGAGCTTAATATCTCAGTAATCTGAACATCCGATGGTAAATCTTTTTGGATTTCTTCAATCTTAGCACGTACAGCGTCTGCCACTTCCACAGTGTTGCTGCCAGTTTGTTTTTGTACCATCAGAGCTACACCTTCACCAAGGTGATTTCGTGAAAAGGAGTTTTTTTCTTTAAAAGTATCTTCTACTTTCGCCACATCCTTCAATCGGATTACATTACCGTTTACTGCTTTCAAAACAGTATTCCCGATTTCCTCTACTGTTTCGTAATCACCAGGCACTCTCACTGCAAAGTCATAAACACCCATATTGATATTACCAGCAGGCACGCTTATGTTATTTGCCTTTAGCATAGTTGAGATTTGCGAAGTAGATAATCCATATGCAGCAAGCTGTTGAGGATTTACATTTACTTTAATCTCTCTTTCTGGTTGCCCTAGATATATAACAGTACCCACACCTTCCACTTTTCGTAGTGGCGATGCTAAATCGTCTTCAATAATATGTTCAATTCCATAATAGTTTTCTTCAGCATTTACCACATATGCAAGTACGGGCATCATCGATGCATCAATTTTATAAATAATGGGCTGATGAGCAGCTGCAGGTAGTTTTGATTTGCTCAACTCTATCAAGTCTCGAGCATCGTTCACAGCAGAAGTCATATCTCCACCCCAGCTATATCTTAACTGGATAAATGAGACGTTCTCTTTAGATGAAGATTTTATTTCGGTGAGGTTGTCGGCAGCCGATAAAACTGTTTCAAGAGTTTTAGTAACCTGCTCCTCCACCTCATTTGCTGACGCTCCAGGATAAACAGTAATAACTGTAACGGATGGAGCCTCAATTTCGGGCATCAAGTCGAGTGGCAGCATTTTTAGCGACACCACCCCTAGTAATAATATGGCAATAAAGATCATTGCCGTAGTAACGGGTCTCTTTACGCCTATTTCAGGTAATTTCATTTGTCTTCAGTTTTAAAATTAATTATTTTACAATCTCAATAGTGCTACCATTGTCTAGTTTATTCTTTCCGTCAACTACCACCATGGTGTTTTCGTTAAGTTCAGGTATATGTATTAGAGTACCTAATGCCTCGCCACGAGTAACTTTTTGTTGTGTCACGGTGTTGTCATTATTAACTACAAAAACATAGTTCTCACCAGTTCCTTGCTTTCGGTAAATAGCATTAACTGGAACAAATACGCCTGTAGTTTGAGGCATCTCGATAGATGTTTTACAATACATTCCTGGCTTTAGCTTCCCACTATTATTTGGGATTGTAATTTCCACAGTTGATGTTCGCGACATTTTTGATAACACGGGAGATATATACGATACCTTACCAGTAATCACCTCATCTGGATAGGCATCAAAAAACAAATCAACCGATTGTCCATTGCTCACTGAGTTCAATTCTTTTTCGTTTACTTCTACACTTACCTTTAGTGGATTTAGTTGCATAAGGGTTACTACACCGCTCTTTAGTGACATATCATCACCTAATGATGGTGCTATGGATGAGTTCTCACCTACATTAATCATTATATCTGTAAGCACTCCACCAAATGGGGCAGTGATAGAGGTGTTCTTTTTGAGCATATCCACTTTTGATTGTGTAGCTTCATATTTAGCTTTTATGTGATCGTAGTCCATAATGCTCATACTTCCTTTTTCTTTTAGGCGACTTACTCGTTCAAAGTCTTTTCGAATAGCCTCAAGCTCAATTTGTGCTTGAATAAGCATTTCGTCCGACATCTCTACTATTACACTTCCATTGGGCACAAAACTGCCTTTTCTGTAATTTATTTTTTCTACCCTTCCCGGGATTGCCGATCCTAAGTTTACTTCCTGATTGGCTTCTGCAGTTCCAGTAAATAGTAGTTGTGGATTATACTCTTTGGTTTGACTAGTGGCTACTGTCACTTTCACAGCTTGATTTTCAGTGTTGCCACTTGTTTCGTTTTTACCTTTGCCACAACTGGTAACTAAAAGAGCTACCATTGAAGTTGCTATTAAAATTCTTTTTGATAGTTGCATAATATGTATGATTTTTTGATGTTTAGTTGTTGTTTATATGTTTGTATATCTCACCAGTTGATTTCTCAAGTTCGGTCAAAGTGGTTTTTACCTCTATTAGAGCATCTATATGTTCTGATGATGCATCAGCCCACTGCAATTGCGCTTCTAGTAGCTCGCTAAGGGTGGTACGACCTTCGCTCAAGTTGTCTTTAGTCGTATTCATATTCTCTTCGGCCTGTAGTACCGATAGCTTAGTCATTTCTACTTTCTTAATCGATTCTATATGTTTAAACTGGTTCTGTCTAATCTCCAGATTAATCATTTCGCGAGCGTCATCCAATTCATATTGTGCCCGTATCTTTTTCATGTTTGCCACATTCATATCATGCTTGCGCTCTCCCCAAGTAAATATTGGCATCGAAACTACTACACCAACACTCCAGTCACCACCAAACTCATTTTTAAGTCCATTGTATGGGTTGGGGTTTGCAAAACCATAACCTCCTGTCAACAGTACACTTGGCATAAACTTTGAACGTTCGATGTTTCGTTGAGCTTGCATCACACTTACTTTCTCTTTCAGCATTGATATTTCAGCTCTGTTTTCGGCAGATGCCTCCAGATTGATTGGAGAGGATGAAAGCAATACTTCATTGTCATCGATATCTTTGTCCATCACATCGATGTACTCTCCACTATCAATACCTACAATTTGTGCAAGTGCCATTTTCGAAAGTGCTAAACCATTTTCAGCCTTAAGCACCTGTAGTTTCGATTCGTTTTGTTTTACTTGAGCTTTCAGAACATCATTTTTTGTGATAATACCTTCAGCATACATATTCTCTAAATCAGTAACTAATTGATCTAGTAAAGATTCGTAAGACTGTGCTAATTTCACTTTTTGATTTAGTGAAACAACACGCCAATAAGCCTCGTCAGTTTTAGAAAGCACTTCAGCCTTTGTGAGTACTACATTTTTGTTTGCTATATTTTCGGCATGACGTGCCATTTTGTTCGACTCCACAATTTTAAAACCTGTAAAAAGTGGCTGACTAAGGCTTAGGCGTGCGTAATACAAATTCTTGTTGTCTAGAGTTAGTTTATCTGCAGGCAACATTGCGTAATTCTTAAATATAGGGTTGCCAGCTGCATCAGTCATTGGAGCTCCAGTGTTGGGGTCTATCACTAAAGTATTCAATGCAGTTTCAGGATCATTTAATGCATTTGGATTAAACATTCCTGTAGATGGATCAATAGAGTTGAATGGCACAATAGGCAATAATAAATCCTGATCTAATGGTTTTATTGATTTGTTTGTGCGCAAGTATCCACCTCCAAAACTAATTTTGGGTAGATAATGTGTCGCAGCTGACTTTTTTGTGTAGGCTGCAGCTTGTGCATCTTGTTGCGACATTTTGATTTTCTTGTTTTGTTCCAGCGCCATTTCGCGACACTCTTCAAGTGTGAGTGTTTGTTGTGCAAATGTTGGAGTAACCGAAATCAAAAAAACAGCAATAATGCTTCTGAATAAATGTTTTGTTGAATTCATACTAAATATAATTTGTTGATTTTTTATTATTGTCATGTTTTGTTTTCGCATGCAAAGTTAGGCTACAAATAGTCCGTTAGTTTCGGCAATGTTACCGAAACGACAATAATGGCTACCGAAGTGAAATATAGACAGTATGAGATATCTTCGATTTAAGGGTAAATCGTGTTATATGGTATTAGATAAGATTGGTTTTTAGTATGAAATGTGTGGGAGCAAATCTAAATCAGATTATCATTTTCCATATACCATTCTTTAAATTCGTTATTCTTTGCACGGCTCACAATAATTCTCTCATGTGTAGGAACTTTTAGATTTACCGCAAGCTTACCACCAAACCATATAGATAAATCGGCAATAGATTTGTGAGAAACTATGTATTGGCGATTGGCTCTGTAGAACTTAGTAGGATCTAGCTGACGCAACATTTCGTCAAGCGACGTGTCTATCATATACTTCTTTCCATCAAAGCACACTACATTTGCAGCCTTCATTTCCGAATATACATATGCAATATCATCTACTGCCAATGGAAGAAGCTTGTCGCGATGAGGAATTAGAAAATGCTTTTTATAGTTTGACTTAGTTTGATTTATAGATTGCATTATTTGAGCAACTATGTCGTTATTATTATCCTGAAACGATATCTTTTCAAGCTTTGACAATGCACGCTCGAGGCTTTTTGCATTTATAGGTTTCAGAAGATAGTCCACACTGTTTACATCAAATGCTTTAAGCGCATATTCGTCATAAGCGGTGGTGAAAATTATAGGGCTGCGAATTTGAGTTTCATCGAATATGGCAAATGAATCTCCATCAGCTAAGTGGATGTCCATAAATACCACATCGGGATGTTCGTTCTCTTCAAACCACTCTACACTCTCCTCCACACTTTGAAGCACTGCAATTATTCTGATATTTTTATCTATCGAAGCGATTAATCGCTCCAAGTTTTGTGCTGCTACTACTTCATCTTCTACTATTACTGCTCTTTTATTCATTTGTTTATATTATTTGCTGTAGTTTCTTTAAGTTTTGTTTTTTCTATAAGCGGAATATCCACCGAAAAGCTACTCTCAGTTGCTTTAATTTCTATCTCTTTGGCAAACATTAGCCTGTATCTCTCATTCAAATTGCCTAACCCCAATCCGTTGCTATCCTTATTGCCTTGTTTTGGTTGTAGGTTATTTTCCACTCGTATAGTTTTTTTATCGGTGGTTACAATATTTATTGTAAGTGGGCTCTTACGAGTTATCACATTATGCTTCACTGCATTTTCTATAAGTATCTGCAGGCCAAATGGCAAAATAAAACACTTCTTTAGTTCCGGATTGATATTTATATTTATGTCTAGCCCTTCATTGTATCTAATCTTCATCAGATATATATATGACTCGGCAAATCGAAGTTCGTCAGCAAGTGTAGTCACTGATTTCTCTTGCATTGTGTATCGAAACACTGCTGATAATTGTCCCAAGTAATCTTGTGCCCTACTGTTTTCAAAATTTATCAATCCACTAAGTGTGTTTAACGAATTAAAAAGGAAATGTGGGTCTGTTTGATTTTTCAATGCATCATATCTGTTTTGTAAGTTTTCTATTGCTAAATTTTGATTTTCGGTTACCTTCATCTGATTTTGATTTATTAGATATATCAATGCTGTAAACAAAAACGAAATAATTAGCACCACTAAGTCCTTAACATAATGTAGGGTAGAGAATGCACTTGCCGATACATGACCCTTAAACCACCACCACTGCATACGCGATACAATAGGGCTAAAGAAAGCAATTACTCCAAAAGTAAGAAGTATAGCAATCCATACCTTTGCTTTATTGTTTGGATACTTTGTTATAAGCCAAAACTGAAACCTAAATAAGAAGTAAAGCACTAGTGAGTTGGCCAATATAGTTACTATAGATCTAAACGAAAATATCTCAATAAACTTTATACCCGAACTTTTGTCTAGCGATATAAAAAATAGAGATGATGATAGCATCACAAATGCTAAAATAAAACTCATCACAACGGCAGCTCTTACGGCTGTTTTTTTGTTGTAATTCAAAATAAATGATTGTCGTCTTCGAGACAGAAACCCATCCTTTGATAATTCCATAAATATTATTGTATCAGTGTTGCAGCTAAGGCAAATATAAATATAAAATGTTTAATAACCTGTGTTTTTTGTTGCGATAGTATAAAAAAACTCGACACGGAAAGTTCTAAAGCGAGCTTTCCGGTCGAGTTATCACCAAAAAAAGTATGATGAACATTAATCCGTATAATTTAATTCCTATAATTTGACGATTTCATATTCTAAATACACAACATTAAAGAATACGGATTATTAGAGGAGATTGCCCTGCCTATGCCCGGAGTTTTACCAAATTTTCAATCATACATGCAGACTATGAGATGGGTAAGGCAAGACAATCTCTTTATCGATATGTGGTTTTATTAGAAACTATATCCAATACCCACATTAACTGTTTGATTGCGCATTTTAGCGTCATCTTTCATTTCATCTAATTGGTTCACAAATCCAAATTGGTATCCACCATTTATTTGGAACCCATTATTAAACTCGTATCCTACCAAAAAGCCTAGTCCAAAGTCCCAGCGTTGCATAGGTTTGTTTCCATTTTCTTTTTTGTATAGATTCACATCCTCATCTTTATAACGTGCATCTAGTCCTAATCCAAGATATGGGCCAACACCACCGTAAATTCTTCCAGCAAAGTTTTCAGATTGAGCTAAAGCATATACTGGTAGTTGCATACCCCATTGTTTAAAGGTATCTTCGTTTACACCCTTTTCCATCTTCGAGTTTTTGTAAAACAAAGATAACTCGGGCTGAATTGCGAAGTTTTCATGAAGATCTACTCTCATGAAACCACCCAAGGTTGGTCCCACTCTCATCGTGCTCGATTGGTCATCCAAATCCGACAACACAAAGTTTGAGATATTCATATCAGCTTTCACACCATAGGTTATGGGTGTTTGTGCATTTACGTTTGATACTCCAAACGTAAGCAATACTGTCAATAGTGATAAAAAAGTTTTTTTCATTATTCCAAAATTTTAAATTGTTATTTAATCGTTTTATCTTTTTGTCTGTTGCAAAGATATGGTGTAATAGGAGGGTATGCTTCAATGAAATTACTGAAGCGTCACTTTTAGTTACTCAACTTCAAATTTCGTATACTGAAAAAAATATTGGAATAATACATTGTGCAAATTGATGGAGCAAAAACTATAAACATCTGATTATAACCATCAATAGAAATAGCTTTATGCTATCTATATTGATGATATCTGTAAATACTGGATAGTTTACTTAATGGATTTAGGCAAGTTGCCAACTGCAAAAAAATCCATTTCACGGGTTTCTGGAGCTATAGAAACGTAGAGAAATCCATTTCACGGGTTTCTGTAGTTATAGAAACATAGAAAAATCCATTTCACTGGTTTCTGCAGTTATAGAAACACAGAAAAATCCATTTCACGGGTTTCTGTAGTTATAGAAACATAGAAAAATCCATTTCACTGATTTCTGCAGTTATAGAAACACAGAAAAATCCATTTCACAGTGATTAGATAAGCGAAAAAAGCAGGTGAAAATCTTTTCAGAAACTCTCGTATTGATGAGAATGTCGAAAAAACTCATTTCACAATTTAGTGGTACTATCTTTTAGAAACTCTAATAGGGTTGCATAGATAGGATTAGTGCCAAGTATTCTAGCATTGCCCACAAGAAACATTTGCTGCCTTGCCCGTGTCAGCGAGACGTTCAATTTTCTATCCACCTGACCCGATTCATTTAAATTGCTCAAGAAGTTCATCTGATAATGTTGATTGATACAAAACGAAATAATAATAATATCCCTCTGGCTACCCTGAAATCTCTCTACCGTATCCACCATTATATTCTCATAATGCAAAATTCCAGATTCTTGCAGTTTGTGTTTAATAAGTGCAATCTGATTTCTATAAGGAGCAATAATCCCAATATTGTTTGTATCAAACTTGCGATTGTCGTGCTCATATATCTTTTTTAGCGACTCCACAATAGCTACAGCCACCGTTGCTTCATTTTCATTTGTTTTATGTGATGCGTTATTTATTGCCAATCGCTCTGTAGAAAAGAAAGCAACACGCCTTTCAGATACTATCTGTTCTAGTATATCTTTTTCGCTTTTAAAATTAGAACTCCACTCCTCCGATTGCCAATCATTTGCTGGAAGCAACTTGTTTGGATAAAAGAAAGTTGATGGAAAAGCCGAAATCTCATTGTGCATGCGCCCCTGAACCGTTAGTTGTGAGTGGCAGTGATCCCAATTATTATTAATAGCCCTTCGCATTAGTCGCTCAAATAGTGAGTCTGCACAATTAGTAATTCCTATTTCTGTTAACTCTCTTTCATTTATTGTTGAGTTTATATTGTTTTGTAACACTATTGCGGGAAGCTGGTTATGATCACCAATCATAATAAACTTATCAAATAGTGGCAGTAATCCTATTATCTGTGGCTCCAATATCTGCGAAGCCTCGTCAATAATAGCTACATCAAACTTCTTTAGCGAAAATAATTCTTTCTTGCCATTGATAGAAGCTACAGTTGATATAAAAATACGTGTTTTATCAATTCTCTTTCTTAGCTCATCTCTGTTGCTTGCTTTAGCCGCAATATTTTGTAGCAGTTGATTCCTATATCGTTCGTCGCACGAAAGCTCTGTTCCAATTCTGATAAATTTGTCCGTGCATTCCTCAGCACCTCCAAATGCCGAATTAATAGCCTCGCATAGCTCATCAACAGCTCTATTAGTATAGGCCATTATAAATATGTTGGTGCTAGGTTTCGAATAATATTCCTCAATTAATCGGCGTGCAAAAATAGATGTCTTGCCAGTTCCAGGAGGACCAACAATCAGGAAGTAATCTTCTGCGGCTATTGCTTTGTCAATAATATTTTCAGGATATTCAGTGCTTGAGTCTTCTATGTAACTTGATTTCGGAATATCAATTCCCAACAAAAGATTTCTCTTTTGCTTTGCCGAACTTAAAAAAGAAAATAAGTTTCTATACATGCTTTGGTTCGATGTATCCAATGTATCGTGCTCTATAGCCCACATCTTATTTTCATCAAAGCAAGTGGTGTTTCGTTGCTTGTGCCTAAATCTTACTTCAATTCTTTCCCTATCTATTCTTGATATAGCTCCTTTTAGTATTTGTTTATTAAGCACGCTATCTTCAATCTTATTGCGTGGATATGCAATACAAATTTCACCCTCTCTAAAGTTAGCGATATCATTATTGGGGTTATTTCTATCAAAAATCACAATCATATCCTTACCCGAAATATCAATGCTATTGATGCTCAAATCGTACAAAACATCAAGTGCTTCAGCTCGATCATTAAAATCGCTATTCCACAATGCAGCCACTCCCGCAGGAGATTCATGATTAATATCCCCGATCTTTTGCAGATAAAGTTCACGTGATATAAAACGAATGTACCGATAGAAATACTCAAGTTCTGCAATCGAACACTGTTTCAGAACCATTCTAAAGCTATCTATCTTTTGATTATAGAATTTAGCTGTTGGCTTCGAAAAAGATGTTGTTTCATAAAGCCTTTCAAACATCTGTGCCACCATTTCATTGTCACCATTTATTATAGCATGCTCGTTGGCCACAATATGGTTGCGCATATTAATTATCTCCCTATTTAGATTTTGGTAATTAGCTGCAAACCTCAAATTACTACCAGGTATAATTCCTGAAGAGTACAATATAGCTGCTTCTATATTTCGTGGATTGGCACCAAACACACTCTCTATCAATAATCTATATACCGCTGTTTGCACTCTGTGGTTGTCTGCAATCCTTCCCATATCATAGTTGGGGTAGGGTAGCTTGCCCGATTTTAATTCTATAATTTTATACTGCTCACCATCTTTGTGAAGCAAGTCTAGCCGTCCTTGAAATCCATACTTCTCACTAAAGAACGAAGGCTCAAGCGTGCAATTGTGAATTTCAATTCCCATACTAGGAAAATCCTCACAAATCACCCTTTTTATGTTGTTAAATTGATCTTTAGCCGAATCCCAAAACGTTCTAAAACCATCTCTGTCGGCAATATCCTCACAGCTTGTGTATTCGAATGGCGACTGCTTAAACGATTCCAAAAAAACATCAGTAAACGAAACACTTTCATGATTCTCATTAAATATCAACTCATCCAAAAAGAAGTTGGCCAGATTTCCCAATAATATATATGACCGATTTTCAATAGTTTCAAACTTGTTTCTGAAAAAGTGCATAGGAGTAGTACAAAAATCATGAAAGCACTCTGCTATTGCCGAAGCATCCACTAAGTAGTCTGGCTCAAGCACAATAGTTTTAGGAATCCAGTACCCATCAGCATCTTCTCTTATTTCATCAATGTTGAGCTGAGCGCCCTCCCAAAATTCGTTTATTGAATCTGATAAAATAGCATTATCGGGTTCTACATTATATTTTATATACACAATTTTGCCTGGCTCATGATCTACTAAGCATTTCAAAATATAATTCTCCCTATCAATATCAACAATATGAACCCTTATATGCTTTTCATTTTCTATAGTTCCTAGTTTAACTTCACTTTCAGTTGGCAAATTCTTGTTTTCAGTATCCTCCCCACTTTCAATAAATGACAAAAAACTCTCAAATGCGTCCCTGTGTTTTATAAATTCAGCTTTAGATACCTTAATGTTGCTACTATTCCTACTTTTTTTAGCTTTTACTCTAAGGTTTTGCAGTTGCCACTCCACCTTTTTGGGTAGTTCCAACTTTTGGGCCACATACACCAATCTCGAAAAAAGATTTGGAAATTGCATTGTGTCATTAGCTGTAATCTCTTTTGCTAGTCGCTCCAGAATTTTGGCCAACCTAGTTAGTTTTTCATTATAGTTTTTCTCTTGTTGTGCCAGATCTTCAATCTCGCCCCTATATATATTACAATCAATCATTATATATTCTACTTTCCAATAATCAAATCCAATATTTTTGGACCAAATATAAACAAGCCAGTAGCTAATGCCGATATCGATGCTATTAGCACAGCTCCTGCAGATATATCTTTCACTTTTCTTATATTATCGTTCTTCTCTTTTGTTATCAAATCTGCAAGTTCCTCAATTGCTGAGTTTATGCCTTCTAGTGCAATTACTAATCCAATAACAATAATTATGGCTACCCATTCTAAATTCGATATCTTCAACAAGATACCCATAATTATTGCCATTATAGCTGCCACCAAGTGAATCGTTGCATTTGGAGTACCGTCAAAAAGCTCTTTGATACCTATTATAGCATATTTAAAGCTCCTTACTCGTTTTCTGAAATAATTACTCATTCTCTACAGATTTTTTTCAAAAACATAATCATCCATCACAAAGCCATTACCAATATCAATCACTTCTTCATTCACAAGCACAAATCCCATCTTATTATAAAAAGCAATAGCTCTTTCATTATATTTATTCACATTCAAATAGACAGCCATATCGCCCCTTGTCTTAGCCTCTTCAAAAGCTCTTTCAAAAAGTAGTTTGCCAATTCCCATTCGTTGATGTTCGGGCAGTATATAGGCTTTATGAATTTTAGTTTTGTCCGTGCCACTACTATTGTGCTCTATAGACATATATGCCACTGGAATATCATTATTGTGAACTATAAAATATCTGTGTTCCATCACATTTATCTGCTCATTCAAAGCATTGTTGCTATACATCATTTCCATCATATAGATTATCTGATCTTCACTAAGTATATATTTAAATGCTTCAGGCCACGCCCTACTAGCTACTTTTTGAATTTCCCCAATATTGCTTTGATCGATTATAGATATTTTCATCACTCCACATGCATACATTAAAAAAAGCCACCCGAAAATTCAGGTGGCTTTATATTATTCTTATCACCTTACTTCAGTAAGGCAAAGATAAATATTAATATTGGATTAAATTATTTACTCCATGAGCTAAATAATTCAGGATTTATATTCAATGATAAGAAAGCCCAGTTCTGAGTTTTGTCTTTACTGCCTCCTTTTATATGAAAGAAAGCATCTGTACCAAACATCATCGAGTATCCTCCTTGCATCACAATATATGGACGAATAGGGTAGGTAAGTGTTAGGTCAAACTCTGAGCCCAACCCTTTTTTGTTTACATCATTCACACTAATATCTTGAGCAGATGTAAAGTTGTGATACGTCAAGTCAACAGTCAATTTATTTACAGGCTTAAACACTAACGAAGCATACAAATCTGATAAGCCCTTATTTCCGAATGCCGACGCATAGAAGTAATCCATCGTACCGTAAAACTTATGATGCGTTCCATACAATGGGTCAAAGTTTGTAACCTTGCTCTCTCCATCTTTTTGTCCCGATAAATAGTCAATTCCCAATGCAATACTAAGTTTTGGCGTAAACGCATATTGAGCTTTTGCGGCAAACATATATGCACTTACATCATTGTTAGCTTTAGTTTTTCCTGTTTGATAATAAGTAGAACCAAATAAGGCTAAATCATCAATCTTATAGTTAATAGTAGTACCCAATGTTTGTAGATTTCTTGTTTTAGCCACAGGTGCCTGATCTACTGTACCTGCAGTTCCACCCTCGAAACCCAAGTTCATTGCTAAAAATGAAATATCAAATGCTCCACCATTATATTTATACCACGCAGTTTGCATAGTCTTGTATGGTTGACCACCTGCATAATATGTTCCAGCATTTACTTGTTGACCATGTTGATTGAATGCTAATATCAGGTGCAATTTATGTGTTTGGTCTTCATAACCCAACTTCAAAGCATCATGAAATCTTCCTACTTGGTTCCAATCCAGTGTCCCAAGTATTCTATCGTCGTCGTATGTCAGCATTTGGCGACCAAGTTGAGCAAAATACCCATTGCTTCCTATTCTTGCCCAGGCTTCATTTATACCAGTTGTGCCAGGATAAGAGTCAATCTGTGGTCTCTCACCCCACACCGACACATCCTGTGCACCAAAACCCATTGACAAAAATCCATTATCATATCCAAAATTCAATCGTGCACGATTAGAAATAAATGAAGATGGCTTCTGATTATCACCAATTGGGCTCAGCACCCCATGTCTGTACTCAGCACGTGGTCGTAGCTGACCCTTTACGGTAAACGTACCTTTATCTTGTTGTGCAACTGCCACATCTATCGATGTAATCATCATCAATGCGGCTATTATGAAACTTATTTTTTTCATATCAAAAACATATTTGTTTTTAGTAGTTTGAGTTTATCTACTTGTGGAGTATGTATGTACACTCGATTTAGCCGAAGGTAAATAGTTTACTCCATACCAAGTCATTTGTAGCAACAGAAATGCAAAAATCAACAGATACATCGAGTTTCTGTTGGTCGAACTTCTTCTAAGTCTATAATGGATATACAACAAATACCCAACCCACGTAGCTGCTGCCCATGTTTCCTTTGGGTCCCAGCTCCAATAGTGCCCCCATGCAGCCTTAGCCCATATAGCCCCCATAAGCATACCCATGGTAATGAAAGCAGTGCCCACATACACTAAGTTGTCCGTCATATCCATTATCTTTTCCTTATCTGATATTTTCTTCTCTCTCACCAAGTAATATAATGCCACAAGCGTTACAGCACCAAGTATTGCATACGAAAACATATATATAATAACGTGTGGCGCAAACCATGGGCTCTGTAAAGCAGGCATCAACACCTTGTTGTGAATATCAGGCTTTACGATATTTACAATAATAAATACTGTAGCCAAAATTGTACTGAACGACAATATCCATTTATATCCCCATCTCTGATAAGTTATAATACCAGCTACTGGTAGGAAAAACGAATACCATAGTCTAGTTTCACCCATTGTGCGAAGGGGAGGTCGCTCTAATGATTGCCATAACCCCATGATGAATATAAAAAACAGAGCCAATCCTGCTATAGTAAACAACGTAGGCACTATTTTCTTGCTATTCTTCATAGCCAGCACTGATGCTATAATCCACAGCACTAACGAACCAATGGCAAAATATATAAAATGATCCCAATTCATAACTTTTATCTCCCTTTATTGTTGCTATTTCTTGTTTTTTTTGGTCCCGCAATAAATAAGAATAGTGAGCCAGCTAGAAGCATAAATATGCCCGTATAAACCACTTTCAACCATGGGTCGTGAACAAGTTCGAACATACTTGTCTTCGAGTATTTCCCCATCGAATCGTCATAGCTATATTGATATATTATCCAGCTACCTAATGTTAGAGGCTTATTTACCTCTATTGTAGCTTCTCGCTGAGCACCATCTTCGGTAAACACCTTCACGTGCGATGTATATTTTTTAACCTCCTGAATAGGCATTGCTACACTATATTCATCCGTAACATAAAGCACTTTGTGCGGAAACATAAAGCTACCATTGCTAACCCAGCCCTCTACGGGCTCTTGTAAACCACCACCTGTTACTTTTATTTTCAATGCACTAGTAGCACCTTCCATATAAAACGGTACTACATTTGCCTTCACCGAATCTTCTACTATTGCAACGCTCTCTAGATAATCTAACACCTCGATATCGAAGCCAGCTAGTCGGGTTTTGCCACCTATCTCCTCAAACATATATGATTCGGGGCGACCGTCAGGCATTATTTTACCCTTTTGATTATCAATCACAACCAATTTAGGTAAATACTCCTCAATCTTAAAGGTATCTAGTTCTATAGCTATAGGCAATTCATGCACCTCGCCAAGCAAATCCATAGCTCTCCATTCTACTTGCCCCTCACGTACATTCATCGTCAAACGCTGCATATCGCTACTACCCAAAATACCAGCAAGATATGCTATGAAAAGTCCAAGGTGATTCAAATAAAACCCTATCGAACGCCATGAATTTGGCTTTGTAGTCATTCTAAGAGTTGATAACCCCAAAATAACCAACATATAGAAACTAAGTAGGATAAAGGCCCATGAAGTAGTCATCTGGTACCACCCCAACTTCTTAAAAAGATTGTCAGGTAAGTGAGCATCATGTTCGTATGCCGAAAATTGTGGAGTAACACCTAGTATAATAATAATGAGTAACAATACAATCAGCGATGGCATAGTTGCACGAACACTTGCCAACCATCTTACAATGTGTTTATCCCTAAAAAAGAAATGGCAACAAAGAAGCCCTACTATAAATAGGGCTCCAATGATAATGTTGATAGGATAACCAAAGTCAGAAGGTATTATTGTACCCAAGCTGAACTGCAGCATAAATCCTGCAATTGCTATTCCGGCTGCAACTATAAACCCTTCTGCATAATTCCATGGTTTCTCCCATATTTTTCTCGAATTGGTTTTCATCAAAATTCAATTGGTGAATAAAATCATTTTTTGCTAATCAAGCGATTATTTTCCTTAGCTGTCTCAAGCCATTTTGGAACTATTGTTTCCATAAAGTTTTTCTTATCTGCTCTCTCTTTATCCATATCCAAGCCGATGTATTCTTGAGCTTTAGCTTTTGTAGAGATATCAGGCATCGGAACATCACCGATATGGCCAAGCTGAGCTAATACTTTAGATGTAGCAAAGCGTGCCTTGTGAGCTCTATCCAAGCTTTGAGCCAATAATCTTTGGAATTCAACTGGAGCGTGGAAAGAAGCACCGTGAGAAGCTACTGCATAATCCCAGCGCCATTGTGATTGACGAAGAAGTTGTAGTATGTCTGCCATTTGAGCTTCAGTAGCACCTTGATCCCATGCAAACTTAGCTTCAATATGAGCTGCTGCAAGTTCCTTCTCTACTAAGTCACGAATTTCAAGACCTTTACGCTGACGCTCATAAACCGATTCACGCAATGTTTCTTCACTTTCGCGGTGGCATACTTGGCAAGTATTGTTTATGTTAGCTAGAGGGCTAATGATGTGGTGATCTGAAAACTTAACGCCACCTTCCGAAATGTAAGGCATATGGCAGTCGGCACACGAAACTCCTCTTTGTCCATGGATACCCATTTTGAAAATTTCATAACCAGGATGTTGTGCTTTCAAGATTGGTGCACGACTTAGTTTGTGTATATAATCAGCATGACCAATTTCATCATAATATTGCTCCCCACCTTCCATAGTCAAGCCATTTTGCCATGGAAAAGTTAGATAGTTAGTACCTGGTTCAAAATAGTACTCAACGTGACACTGAGCACAAACAAGCGAACGCATATCTTGTTGCGACAATTTACTTACATCTTGTCCACTGTTTTGCAAACCTTCAATAAGCGCAGGACGCGAAATCTGTAAGTTCATGTTCTCAGGCTCATGGCAGTCGGCACAACCCACAGGATTAACCACCTCATGGCCAAGAGAAGCCCATGTGCCAGCATAATATTCTGATACACCCAACGAGTCCATTAAACGAGGCACATCCGGGCTCTTACAAGTCCAGCAAGTAGCTGGTTGTGGACCTTCATCTGGATTCATTGGCGAACCTGTACGCAATGTCTCATGCAAATCCTCAATCATGTGCATATGACCACGTGGTGTTTCATAATCTTTCGAAAAGGCATATCCAGCCCACAAGATCACCATCTCAGGTCTTTGTTCCAAAACGTCCACAATACTGCTTCCGTTGTATTTACTTTCAAAAGAAGTATCAGCGGTTTCTAGCCAAGTTTGATATTCACGTGGATAGTTCTCTCCGAATATCTCACTCCTTGACTCGATTCCAGTGATTTCCACCTTCTTGTTGTTCATTATGCTAGCAATTTCTGCTCTGCGAGTTGTGATGGATGCTGCAAGCATTCCCAAAAGAAATACTACCCCCACCGTGACGAAGAATAGTAACCAGCCTACCCAAGGCTTCATCTTCCTGTTTTCATTATTAGTACTCATAGCGAATAAATTTGTTAGTTATTTATTATTTTTTGATTTTGTAATTTAGTTGTTCAAATGCTTTTTCTTCATAGCATCATTAAGCCAATCAGGCACAGTGGTATCAGGCATAGGCACCAAAGCATTTGGTGTTGAAACTTCTGATCTGCTTCGGGTGTGTGGTACCTCTCTGTGGCAGTCCCAGCAAGCTTGTCCTCCGTGCTTTTTCATCTCCTTGAAGTCCATTCTACCAGTTTTCACAAATTCAGTATTCAACTGTTCGTGACATCTGATACAATTATTCATAATCACCTGCGAGCTGGCTGGTATAGCCTGCAACGCCGTCTTTTCGGCACGCATTGTAAACACTGCCGAGTGACGAAGTCCATCCTTTGCTTTAAAATAGTACTTATTGAAAATGTTATTGTGTGGAACATGACAATCTACGCACGTTGTATTTCTGCCATGCGAGCTATGAGTCCATGTTGCATAATATGGGCTCATCAAGTGGCAATTAACACACGTTCGTGGATTATCCGATAAGTAACTATAAGCACGTGAGTGGAAAAACGTATAGATAAACAGGCCCACAAAAGCACCTGTTATGATGATGGCAGGATAACGCCATCCTCCGCGGGGTTTGATTGCTTCCCAAATCTTCCTTAATTTCCTCATGTTAAATTATAGTTTGAGATTGTTTATTCATCTTTCACTGCAAAAATCAATATTTTTTTTAAGATTATATGTAATAAATATTACAAAATAGAAATAATATTTACTTATAAAAATGCTATTTTACTCCATGTCTATACTAAATTAGATTCGAAATTGTTATTATATGCCAAAGATAATATCTATTATTAAATGTGCAAATTATTGGGACTAAAAAGCATTATTTTTGGGCCAATTCAACAATTTTCTCATAAGATTGTTACATTCCCAAACAAACAACATAAAACAGATAATGAAAAAAGTAGATAATCAGGCATTGGTTATATTTGGTGCCTCCGGAGATCTTACATATCGAAAACTTATCCCTTCGATATTCGATTTGTATATCAACGACTCATTGCCCGAGGGATATGCAGTCCTAGGAGTGAGCCGCACAAAGCTCTCCGATAAAGAGTTTCGCAAAAAGATGAAAGAGGGCATCAATCGCTTCTCTAATCTCAACAACATAGATGAAGCACGTATTGATGACTTCCTGTCAAAACTATTCTATATAAGTATCGACACCAAAAAGAGCGAAGATTACGCTCTCGTTAAAGCGCGGCTAAAGGAATTGAATGTAAAATATAATTTGTGCAACAACTACATATTTTATCTTTCCACTCCACCCGAGCTCTATTCAATAATACCCAAGTACCTCTACGGGCAGGGGCTAACTTTACAACACAAAGGCTTCCGCCGAATAATTATTGAGAAACCTTTTGGCAATAGTCTTGAATCGGCGCAAAAACTTAATAAGCAACTACTCGACTTTTTCCAGGAAGATCAAATATACCGTATCGACCACTACCTTGGCAAGGAAACGGTGCAAAATCTAATGGTTACACGTTTTTCCAATGGGATTTTCGAACCTCTTTGGAATAGAAATTATATTCAGCACGTCGAAATCACCGCTGCCGAAAGTATCGGTGTAGAGGGCAGGGGAGGCTATTACGAAAATGCTGGAGTACTCCGTGATATGATTCAAAATCATCTTCTTCAAGTAGCATCGCTAGTTGCAATGGAACCACCAGCTAAGGCAAACGCTGAAGAGATACGACACGAAAAGCTAAAAGTGTTCCGCTCATTGCGACCACTGAGCGATTACGACCTACGCCACAATGTAATTCGAGGTCAGTACACCGAGTCACATATTAAGGGCGAGCTAATAAAGGGTTATAGAGATGAAGAGGGAGTCGATCCTAATTCTAGAACTGAAACCTACTTTGCAATGAAGTTTTTTATCGACAATTGGCGCTGGAGTGGCGTCCCATTCTATATTCGTTCAGGCAAGAGACTGCCCACGCGAGTATCCGAAATTGTAATTCACTTTAAGCCATCACCCGCCCAGCTATTCAAGTCTATTGATGGAGCCATCGAGCAAGGAAATCAGCTAATTCTACGCATTCAACCTGATGAGGGCATATTACTTAAAACTGGTCTTAAAGTTCCTGGTAATGGCTACGAAGTTAAATCAGTAAATGTCGATTTTCACTATTCAGACTTAAAAGATCACTATATACCCGAAGCCTACGAAAGGCTAATACTTGATTGTATGATTGGTGATAACACTCTATACATGTCTGGCGAAGGTGCTGAACTTACATGGAAGTTTATGCAGCCCATTCTCGATTATTGGAAGGCCGATCCCGAGGCTCCTCTATATGGATATCCTGCTGGATCGTGGGGACCTGATAATGCTGACGAATTAATCGAAAGCAAACACAAAACATGGCGCTATCCATGTAAAAATCTGTCTGACGATGGTCTGTATTGCGAATTATAAAATATAAATACATATGCAGTAAATGAGGCACATAATTGTGTCTCATTTATTTTTGTCCTTTTTCTTTAATTTAATTGTCTTATTTTCAGCAGCTTTAAAATTTAACTTTTATTATTCTGGCCAACTCCCTCTTTTTCTATTTATTGTTATTCAATTAATAATTAACACTCTAAATGAGCAATTCCAACTTCTCTTTTGCCTATAAATAAGTCTTGCCTATCACATATATATAATTTAGCTTTAAGCACTTAAAAAAAATATCTACCTTTGCAAATTCAAAATGAATCAACCATTTACAATTGTACATATGAATCAAAAAAACAATTTATTGCTAATTACTCTATTAGCAGTTTTACTTAGTAGCTGCGGCTCCTCCAAAAAAGTTGCATATCTTCAGCAGTCCGAACATATTTCCGAAGAGGAATATGCAACTCAAACTACTCCTATGTATGAAGCTCGCATCATGCCAAAGGATATTCTGACAATAACAGTTTCTACAAGCGATCCCGAAGCTGCACGACCATTCAATATCACGGTTCCCATTTCCGAAACCGGAAACATGCAGCGCATCACCACGCAAACTCAGCTTAGCACATATCTTGTAGATAATCAAGGACAAATCAATTTCCCAGTTCTAGGAATGATTACACTTAAGGGTAAAACAGTTCGTGAAGCTGAAAAAACGATTGTTGATCTTCTTAAACCCTACATCAAAGAAGAACCACTAGTAGTGGTTAAATTTGGTAACTACAAAATTTCTGTTCTTGGAGAAGTATCCCGTCCCGGGTCATTCACCGTTACACAAGAAAAAATCAACGTCCTCGAGGCTTTAGCAATGGCTGGCGATATGACAATATATGGTGTTAGAGATAATGTAAAGATTATCCGTGAAGATGCCAATGGTAATAAACGTATCATGCAGTTAGATCTCAATAATCCATATTTGGTATTCACTCCCGATTATTATCTGCAGCAAAACGATGTAATCTATGTTGAACCTAATAAAGTTAAAGCACAAAATGCACGAATTGGAGCTGCTACATCCCTATGGATATCTGGGGTTTCAATTGCAATCACTGTTGCTAACTTAGTAATAAATATTTTGAAATAAAAAATGGAAAATTTACAACACATACCAGGCGAGTCAAGCTCTAATGAATCCATCTCGCTAATGGAAATTGTAGGAAAATACATTAAGCACTGGAAATGGTTTATAATCTCTATCGCCGTGGTAATGGCAGCAGCCTTCGTATATTTGCGATATGCTACACCAGTTTATACAGTAACATCCGATATTAAACTTAAAGATGCAAGTTCTGCAAAGGGAGCTCCTAGTGGTATGATGCTCGAAGAGATTGCAATGATAGGTGCAGTTGATAACATAGCCGACGAGGCCGAAGTGATTCGCTCGCGTACAATTGTTCGCACCACTATCAATCGTCTCAATCTCCACACATCTTATATAGTTGAAGGACGAATCAAGAGTAGCGATTTATATAATTCAAGTCCTGTCATTGTTGGTATGGAACAGAGTCAACTCGATAGTCTTGAAAAGCCAGTCGAATTCTCAATGATGCTCGACGATAATGATGTTCTTCACGTAAAAGGCGAGATTGGCGGAATGGCTACCGATACAACCTTTGGTTTACTCCCTGCACTTCTTAAAACCCCCGTAGGCAATATTAGCTTTGTACGTCGCGATGGTATTGTCAAAAATTCATCTCAATTAAACGTCAAAATTGAAAACCCTAACGCTGTTATTAGTAGATATCGTCGTGATTTAAATATAGTTTCAAAAAACCCACGTGCCCGTTCAGCTGTTCTCACCATGACGCTAAACACTCCATACCCAGAAAAGGGAAAAGACTTCCTAGCCACACTTGTTGATGTTTATAACAACGAGATGATTGAAGATAAAAATATGGAGGCACGCAATACTCAGGTGTTTATCAATGAGCGTATCGCCATTATCGATGCCGAACTTAGTCAAGCCGATGCTAGTGTCGAGCAATACAAGCAGTCACAAGGTCTTACAGATATGCAGGCCGACCTTCAGCGCAATATTCAGATGGGAAGCCAATACGAAAAGCAGCTTGTAGAAGTCGAAACACAACTTAATGTTGTAAGCTCACTTGGTAGCTATGTAAATGATCCAGCTAATAGAGATGCACCAATTCCTAGTAATATTGGAATAAATGACCCAACGCTTGTTGCCACCTCTAACGAGTATAACAAGCTACTCTTAGAGCGAGAGCGTATGTCACAAAGCATGACTGACGAAAATCCTGCAATGAGACGCCTAAATGAGCAAATCGCAGGACTTCGTTCCAATATCAATTCATCTATTAGAAGCGTACAACAAGGGCTAAACATTCAGCGCCGCGATGCACGTAACCAAGCTAATATGTATGGAGGTCGTCTAGGCACCATGCCTACGCAAGAGCGCGAGTTTGTTGACCTAACACGTGAACAACAAATCAAGCAAAATCTATTCCTTATGCTTCTTCAAAAGCGTGAGGAAAACGCACTTGCACTTGCTGCTACTAGCAATACCGCAAAAATTATTAATGAAGCAGTAAATGAAGGTAAGGTTTTTCCAAAGACTAAAATCATTTATTTAGCGGCATTTCTCCTTGCTCTTATTATACCTGTAGGAATTATATATCTAGTGGATCTGCTTCATTTCAAGATTTCAACAAGAGCAGATATCGATAAGCTATCTCGTGTTCCAGTTTTAGCTGAAATTCCTTCACACCACGATGCAAATGAAAATATTGTTGTTAGAGAAAATGAAACAAGTGAATTAAATGAAACATTCCGAATATTAAGAACAAACTTGATGTTGGGATTAGGAGTTGATAATAAGGTTATTATCTTCACTTCAACAGTGCCTGGAGAAGGAAAAACATTTGTTGCTCTAAACACCGCCATTAGTCTTTCACTAATCAATAAAAAAGTCTTGCTAATTGGGGGTGACCTGCGTAAGCCTAGGTTATCAGAATATACAAAAGTTAAGTTCACATCCGGATTATCTAACTATTTATCTGGATTTGAAACTGATATTGATAGTCTTATTCTTCCTACTGATTTGAATAATAATTTATATATACTTCCCTCAGGATCTATACCACCTAACCCCGCAGAATTGCTTTCTCGTCAAACTCTAGATAATGCTATGGATCACCTAAGATCAAAGTTCGATTATATTGTCATAGACTCTGCACCAGTAAGCTTAGTTACAGATACACTAATTCTTAATCGAGTATCAGATGCAACAGTATATGTTGTTCGTGCAAACTATTCAAATAAGCATAACTTACAGTTTGCAAATGAGCTTCAGGATAAAGACAAACTCAAAAACATGATCCTTGTTATCAACGATATCAAAGATTTCCGTAGCGGTTATGGTTACGGCTATGGCTATGGCTATGGTTATGGCAATGATACAGGCAAGAAAAAGAAAAGACGTAAATAACTTTCGAATATAAATAATCAATTATGAAAAAAATTGCTGTTATAGGATTGGGCTATGTAGGGCTACCACTTGCACGCCTATTTTCTACCAAGTACACTACCATTGGCTTCGATATTAATCAAGGCCGAGTTGACGAACTTATGTCGGGTCACGACTCTACACTCGAGGTAGAAGACGACCTGCTACAAGAAGCAATCAAAAATGGATTCGTATGCACAAGCAATCTCGATGATATTGCCGATTGCAACGTTTACGTGGTAACTGTACCCACTCCAATCGACAAACACAATTCTCCCGACCTAACACCACTTGTACGAGCTAGCGAAACTGTTGGTAAGGTACTCAAGAAAGATGATATCGTTATCTACGAGTCCACTGTCTATCCTGGAGCCACTGAAGAGGAGTGTATCCCTGTGTTAGAGAAAGTATCAGGTCTTACCTTCAACACCGATTTCTTTGCTGGATACTCTCCCGAGCGTATCAATCCAGGCGATAAAGAACACACTGTCGAGAAAATTCTAAAAGTAACATCGGGTTCTACCCCCGAGATTGGTAAAGTAATCGATCAACTTTACTCATCTGTCATTACTGCAGGCACACACCTTGCATCCACAATCAAAGTGGCCGAGGCAGCCAAGGTAATCGAAAATGCACAGCGCGATATCAATATTGCATTTGTCAACGAACTATCAAAAATCTTCAACATTCTTGATATAGACACACACGAAGTATTAGCCGCTGCTGGCACCAAATGGAACTTCCTTCCATTTAAGCCAGGCTTGGTTGGCGGACACTGTATCGGAATCGATCCATACTATCTTGCTCAAAAAGCACAAGAGGTTGGCTATCATCCCGAAATAATCCTTGCTGGTCGCCGTCTCAACGATAGCATGGGGCAATACGTAGCTTCGCAAGTTGTTAAGGCTATGATCAAAAAAGGGATGTGTGTTAATGGCGCCAAAGTTCTTATGCTAGGCATCACATTTAAGGAAAATACCCCTGACGTACGTAACACTCGCGTGGTAGATGTAATTCATGCACTTCAAGACTACGGAGTAGATGTATCTATTTATGATCCATGGGCAAATGCCGAAGAAGTTATGCATGAATATGGATTAAATATTCTTCATGAGCTTCCACAATTCAAATTCGATGGAGTTGTAATGGCTGTAGCACACGATAAGTTCAAAGATATCGATCTTACCAAAGTTACCAATGGCACTAGTGTTGTTTACGACGTTAAAGGAGTACTCCCCGACAGTGTTGTTGACTGCAGATTATAGAGGGATTTTGCTTCGCGTAGTGGTTAACAAGTTGCGCAGAGCTTCGCTGAGTCCTTGCAGAACTACACAGAGAGTAAATTCAATCTCTGCTTCCCCTCTGCGTTCTTTACGCCCTCCGCGTTAAAATTATTAAGTATCACTTGTAAGCGCAGCGAACAAACAAACCTAAAATAAATAATAAGCATAGCAATGAAACATATATTAATTACAGGTGGAGCCGGTTTTATCGGCTCCAACCTTACTGAACATTTTCTTTTAAAAGGTTATAAAGTAACGTGCCTCGATAACTTTGCCACAGGCCACCGTCACAATATCGAGCCATTTCTTTCAAATCCCAACTACACCCTAATCGAAGGCGACATTCGAAACATCGAAACATGCCA
>CAYTQG010000008.1:0-51647 GCA_964439965.1 uncultured Proteiniphilum sp. | reverse complement strand
TATGAAGGCGAATTGCCTGTGGATTTCAGGGTGTTAAATCCATTTCAGGACAATCCGGAGACGGTGAGGGTGATGGAGGAGTTTTACAGGAAGTATTACAACGATAATAATAAGAGGAAATTTATAATAGGCATAAATCCGGGGCGGCATGGTGCTGGAACTACGGGTGTGCCATTTACCGACACGAAGCGATTGGCGAGTGTGTGTGGCATAGAGATGGAGGGTTCTTATACGCATGAGGTGTCGTCGGTGTTTGTGTATGATATGATTGAGCAATATGGCGGCGTGGAGCAATTTTTTGGTGATGTGTATATCAATTCGCCGTTTCCGCTGGCTATAACTAGGCGTAATGACAAGAATAGTTGGGTGAATGCTAATTATTATGACGAGCGCGAGCTTTTTGAAATGACGAAGGGGTATATGATTTCGATTTTGAAGAGGGAAGTGGCGTTGGGCTTGCATTGCGACGAGGTGTATGTGTTGGGCAAGAAGAATACGGACTTTGTGAAGCGCATGAACGAGGAGGCGCAACTTTTTGGGAAAATTGTTCCGCTGGAGCATCCGAGGTATATTCAGCAATACAAATCGAAGGAGCGCGAATTGTATATTGCGAAATATATTAGGGAGATTAATAAATGAGCGATTGGCGATTGGCGTTTGGCTGTGTCGCGCCAAAGGCGGATCGAAATGACGACTGAGTGGCATCAATTAATTCAATCCAACTCTCACACTAACCCCCGCATTAGTACTAGAAGTGGAATACGACGATGATGATACAAGGGGCGTGTTGATGATTTTATCGAAAAAGGCGCGAAGGGTGAGTTGGCGACTAAGGGCGTAGTCGGCACTGAAGCGGATGCTCATGGTGCGGAGGCCGCTTGTGGGCTGGGTGAAGCCTTCGTCGATTTTGCGGATAAGGGCGTTTGTGACTTTGTGCGAGAAATCGAGGCGGAGGTTGAGATCGTTGCTGAAGTCTGAATCGATATTGGTGGTGGTTTGCTGTTGCGTTTCGATAACTCGTGTGCTGCGGCGTTGTGCGGCGCGACTGCGGGCTGACATGGAATTGGAGCCGAAGCCGATGATGCGATTGAAGTGCGCAAGGCTGTAGCCGAGACCGATAACGATATCGTTGTCGTTGGTTTCGACAATTTGATATGAGCTTACGTTGAGATTGAGCGAGCGTGTGCGATTGAAGCGTGCATTGAGCGAAAGATTATTATGAAAAACACCACGTGCCTCGAAGAGTGGATTGAAACTCTCGATAATGCTGACTGCGCCAATATCGTAGGGCATGGATGGTAGGGGCATTCCATTGAGAACATCACGAATGAAGCCTAGGTCGGAATCGTCGCCCAGTGGCACCCAATTGAGATGAGATGAGTAGGAGCCTACACGATATTGCGATACATACTTGTGGGCAAAGACGAAGGATTTGAGTTCGTTTTGTAGGAACGGCATCATCTGAAGTGCATTGTAGGTAACATCCCAGTTGGGGAGCATGGAGAGGATGTTGGGGAATGCGGTGAGGCTGATGCGCTGTGCATTGCGACCTGTGTAGGCGGCTAGGAATGCGGGTATGAGTGCATCGGACGAATTGCGGCTCACATCACCTGAAACGGGATTGAAGGGTTGATTGGCGAGTGGTGTTTCGGCAATAAATCCTGCGTTGGGGTATGTGGAGCCTTCGTAGCGGTGACGTATGCGTTGGGCGATAGTGTTGCGATATTCGAGGAACTTATCGAATGTGGGCGACGAATAATTATTGCGTGAGGATGACTTTTCGAATGCTGATGCGATGGAGATGGTGCTGATGGCTAGGCTTCCTCCATATTGATTGGGCATGTCGGGGTACATATATCTGATTTCGGTGCGCTGATTATCTTCGTAGAGCATATTGAGATCGATTCGCAAGCCTTTGAGGGGCTCGAGGGTGGCATCGATGCGTAGGTTTTTGGTTTGATTGTAGATGGCGGGGGTGATATTGTTATCGTTGATAACCAACCAGTTGTTGTGATTGGCTTTATTGATAAATTCTTCGCCACCCATTAGGCCGAAGGCGAAACCAAAGCCGGGTATCATGGTGCCATCGAGGCTCGACTGTCCGAAGTAGTTGCCTATCATTGGGTCGAAGCCCATTATGTCGGTTCGCTCGCGGTGTGCGTAGTTGATATTTATATTTTGCAGCACTAGGTATTGGCTGATGGGCTTGGGGGCAAATTTATTGAACAGTTGCGTGAAATTGAAGCGACCATTGTATGTGAGCGAGAGTTCGTTTTGAATATTGTTGCCCAGATTTTCGTCGCGAATATATGCGCCTCTTTCCCATCTATATCTTGAATTGTAGGCGATGCTGGATGTGGCCCAATCGAGGATTGGGATGTTTTGCAACGGGAGGTTGTAGGTAACATCGGCCGTTTGCTGATAGTTGAGCGGCTTGCCCATGTTGCGGATGCTATGGTTGACCGAATCGCGCCATATTTCATAATCCTCACGATTGATTTTTTTGTTGACCTGAAGGTATGGTTCCTCTATTTCGGCGATGGTGCCGGAGCGGAACGATGTTTTGAGATTGCGAGTGGGGTCCCAAACGATTGCGAAGTCGCGATTCCAGAGGAAGTTGTGACTAAAGGTGAGGTAGTTGGTGTTCGACTCGGAGATGCCGGACATATAGGCATTGAGGTCGCGCAATTGTGCTTCTTGATAGTTGCGCATCATGCCCGAACTGATTTGTAGATTGTTGGGCAGGTAGTTGAAATTGAGCGACTTGATTAGCTTGAGCCGTCCGGAGTTGCTTTTGATATTTTTAAAAGGCTCTAGCGGATTTATCCTAGGTGTGTAGGAGTAGGCGGCTTGTATTTGTTGGTTTATATTATTATCGTACTCGGTTTCGGGATTGCGATAGTGATTTTGACTATACGAATATCCGAAGGTAAAGTTGGCTGGGTCGTAGGGCATCGGGTTTTTGCTTTTGATATCTATCTTGGCGTTGCTTATGCTTATATTCTTGCTGGTTTGTAGCGTGGTGGCTATATTGAGCAGTGAGTCGCGCTCGCTTTGGTGATCCATTTGGCGAAGCGATTCGGATAGGAGAATATCTTGATTGAGCGGGTCGTATTGGGCGGCAACCGACTGGCTGGTGTATGAATAGTAGAGTGGGGCTTTGATTTGTGATTGTCGTGGTAGGAAACGGCCAACATCTACATTGAGTGCTAGATTGATGGAGGTGAGATCGTCGTTGCGGCGTTGTAGCAGGCTTTGATCGAGTGCTCCGAAGCCGGCTGTTTCCTTACGTCCGGATACATTGATGGTGGCTATGTCGGAAAGTGCGACATAGAGGTTGCCCTGTGCTGCCCAACCGCCTTTTTCGTCGAAATCGCTTAGGCGGAGTTCGTTGATCCATACTTCGCCCGTTTTGGTGTTGTTGGTTCGGTTGCGTATTCCTATCATCATCACTTTTACCTCGGCTAGGGAGGGGTTGCCCACGATGGTGAGGGTGTTGTTGGGCTTTTGTGGATCGGGCTGCGAGTAGGGTGTGAGGAATGTGACTCCATTATCGCTACGTTTTTCGGCGTTGCGCTGCAGCTTGAGATTTGTGAATGAGCTGAGTGTGAAATCGAACATGTTGTCGGGACGCCACACTGCTTCTTGGTCGGCAGGCGAGTGTGTGCTGTAGCGACCGGAGGGTGTGAGCTTGAGTGGGATTTCGTACTCGTAGAAATTGTTGCGATAATCTGATCCTATACGCATAAAGATGGCTAGATCGTCATCTTCGAGATTTGTTTGATCGTCGGTGGTGGCTTCGGCGTGTACAAACATTTGTAGGCGTTTGTAGCGACGAAGGTCATAGATTATATTCTTGTATATGGCGCGCGAATCGCCCGCATCGAGGTTGTCGATTTTGAGGGAGATGGCTTGTTCGTTTTGTTGGCGTAGCTGTGGCTGACTGGGGTCGAGCATTCGCGAAACGCCTGGGGGTAGGACGTAGCTGACGGGTTGGCGGTCGGCATTTTCCTCTATGTTTACTGTGGATATTTCGATGGTTCCACTGCCTGTGGTGGCGCCGCCGGCTTTAATATCTTGGGTGTAGGTGCGCCACTCGCTGCGTACCAACTGAAGTGTGGCGAAGCGGAGGAATGTGGGTTGTTCGAAATCGGTCATAAACATACGCATGAAGCGTATATTGTTGAATCCTTGTATGTTTCCTACTCGGGTTTGGTAGTTGCTGATAGGTATTTTGAATTGGTACCATGTTACGTTTCCTGTTTGCCCATTGCGCAGGGATACTGATACTTCGCGCTTATCGACGATGTAGTTTTGGCCAACTTGCATGTTTTCGGGGCGCAGTTTGACCTTATATTGGTAGTATGTTTCGTTTTCGTTTAGCGTGTTGTCGCTATCGATATCTTCAACATCGGGTGTGGTGCGTGCGGCGGTAGAGTAGGCAGCATCATCGGGCGAAAGTGAGTTACCTTCGGTGCCATTGAAATATTTATATCGTTCGAGTATGCTTAGTTCATCACGATCTTGCTCGGCACCACGATAGTGACGGAAATTATCGCCCGCAGGGTCATTGAGCGGTGAGTGTTTATCCTCATTAAGTCGCGAGAACGCCTCGGGGGATAGTTTTGCTTTATATTCGGAAAGATAGTTGGCATAGGTTTCGTATTCGAACTCCTCTTGGGTGCTTAGGCCATTGAGTCCGACATCCTGTATGCGGCGTGCATCGCTTCCTTGCGAATTATCGAAGGCATAAACGGTGGATTGACGTTTGGGATATTTGCCCCACACGGTGTAGCCCACAGCTGATGGGTCGCCATCGAGTGGGAGTCCGTTTTCAAAGAATTTCTTTCCATCTTTAAGGATATCTTCTGAGATTTCGCCAAGATTGAAATAGAGATCTCCGCCGGGGTTGTTGTTAGTTTTATCTTCAACAAAGGGGTCCATAAGCCAGAACTCGATGTACTCGATATTGGCTGCTTCGAAATCGCGCGTATCCATTTTGCGTGTTATGCCGCCCCAGCGCTGTTTGGGGCTTAGGAGATTGCCTTGAGGATCGATATCAGTGTCGAGATTGTAGGGACCTCGCTCATTGGGATAGAATGAGAGGTTGAGTGTGGGGATAGTGGGTGGCTCGCCGTGTAGGGCTTGCTTATTTGGATATATTTCGCGTTCGTATATTTCGCGCACACGATGATCTGAGAGTTGATTGGGATCATTTTTGAGATGTGCGGGTGTGCGTGACGAGTTTCGGCGGGTGAAGAGCCCATCGATATAGAACCATGCTAGATGTGCTCGATTTTTTCCATAATCGATATTGTTGCTGAGCGATGCTTCGGGGAAGAGGCCCGTGGAAGTATTGTTGTGGGGCGTGGAAGCAAGTGTCCAGCTGTAGGGTGACCTAAGATCGATGGATGATGTGGAGGTTTCGAAATCATCTAGGTATGAGTAACCTTGTGAGTATTTGCTAGTATAGTGGCCGGGTATCATGTGGGCAAATTCGAGGTCGGCTCCTATTTGTGATGGGGCGGATGCTTCGACAAAGGGGAGCATATCGATAAGATTGGTGAGTAGATACGACTCTCGTTTGAATGAGGTGTTGAGACCCCATAGGGTGTTGCGCACTGATTCGTCGGCAAAGGCTGTTTTCATTGTCAATGGCTTTTCGTAGTAGTGCATGATGGTGGTGCCGAGCGAGAAATTCTTGGAGAATTGATAATTAAGATCGACGCCCATCATGGTTTTACGTTGCATATTGAACATGGATTGGTTTTCGAGCGATACATTGACCGGTGTGCCGGAGTCGAGTATGGCTTGATTGATAATATTGACTGTGCCAGAGATGTAATCGACGGTGTAGTCGATGCCTTCGGTGAGGAGTTGGCCTGCAGCGGTGACACGCACTGAGCCTCGGGCTACATTCATGGCATCGAGATTGATTTCGTTGCCTGCACTTCCGCGGAATTCGCCTGAGATGCGGAATTTATTCTTCTCGGCTACTTGTCGTGCTACTGTTAGCGTGGAGTCGTAGAGTTCTTGATATACATATTTGTCGGCAATGGGGTCGTTGTTGATTTTTTCGCGTAGGTGTGCTCCGAATGGTTCTACAACGGGAAAGATGATTCGTCCGCTTTGCGACATAACGGTGTAGCCCTCGACAAAGTCGAAGATTCCATCGGGGTGTGGGTCGTTTTTGGAGTTGAGATTATCTAGATTCATCACACGAAGGAGGAGTTCGTTACGAATTTCGCCTTCGGGGATGTAGTTGAGATAGACTCCTGTGGTATCGCTTTGGTATGTGATGCTAAGTTTGAAGCGATCTCTCTGTATATTGTTGGCTCCGTGGCCTAGGGAGTAGATATTTTTCATCATCAAATCCCAAGTGTATGCATTGGGCGAGAGTGAGACGGGTTTGAGCAACTTGAGGAAGAGTGCGCCACTGCTTGTGGTGCTTTGCTCGTTGGTGTCGCGACCAATATTGTTTGAAAATTCGCCTACTTGATAGGCTTTGCCATTGTATGTGTATTCGAATGCTACGGCTAAGACTTCATCGGCTTGGAGTGGTGAGCGGAGCGAGATGTAGCCTAGTTGTGGCTGAAATGTGTACTCGTTGGTGCTAAGTAGGCGTGCGTTTTCGACCTTTTCGTAATCTTGACCAATTTCGATATTGGATGGGAGCACGGATGATACGAGGCTTAGATCGCGCGCTGACGAATAGCTGGATATCATGCTTGGGTAGAGGGTGTTTGCCTCATTGTGCGGTATGGGCGTAGTGGCCGACGGCTGCCAGAAGGGGTTGTGTATGACTTCGTTTTCGGCCATATCGGCAAATGCTAGTACATTTCGTGATTGGTCGTAATTGCCTCGTTTGTTTGTTACCCATACTTCCATGCGTGTGATTAATACAGCGGATTGGATGAATGGTAGCTTTTGAAGGGCGCGATCGTAATTGTCGCGGAAGTAATGTGCCAGAAAGAAGTGTCGATTTTCGTCGTATTGGTCGGCACCAAACTCGAATGGGGTGGTGCTGACACCGCCTTGTGAGCTAACGGTGCGTGACTCGGATTCTTGCTGAGATATGATGGCGCCTACACGTAATTTTCCGAATTGTAGGTCGGATTTGATTCCGAATAGGGCAGCGCCCCCACGAATAAGTGAGTTATTGGTGGACATGCTTACATTTCCGGCTTCGATGCTTTTAATTATTTCATCTTCATCGCCTTGGTAGGCTAGTTTTATTCGTTTTGAGTCGAAATCGAACGTGGCATCGTTATCGTAATTGAGTCCGAAGCTAATTTTGTCGCCTACCTTTGCATTTACGTTAAGTTGTATTTGTGGGTCGAAATTGAAAGTGCTTCGTGCGCGTGCTCTTTCGGGAAGTGTGGGGTTGTTGGTAACATCGCGCTTGATTCCTGTGGAGAGTTCTATTGATCCATTGGTGGTGATTTGCACTCCGCCTGGTCCGAATATCTCTTCGAGCAGATTGTTGCTCTTGCGCATATTAAATATTGAGTTTGAAGAGCTTTCCCTTTGTGGGGATTGCAAAGTGGAGATGCTATTGCGCTTTTTGAAGTATGATTTGTTGAGCTCCTTTAGGCGATAGTCGGTATATTCGGTGGGGGTCATTGTGAATGGTACCCCAATGATGCGGTTGCCGATTCGATTTTGGAAGATGTATCGATTGGTTATATAATCGTAAGTGACTGTGGTGGTGATATTGGAGGGTGTGTCGAAATCAATTGGCGACTGCTTATTGAGGTCGTCAATTGTTTCGAGTTGCGACTTTTGCACAGGGAATTTGATGCCAGTTGAGTCTGGTTCATCTGCATGCAGGCGCATCATCCCGCCAATGATTAGCAGTATGGTGATTATATATATATATAGTTGCGTCGTTTTCAATTATTTACAATTTCTCCGTATTGTTGCTATGATTAATAACGGTGAAAGGGTGTAAATAGTATATTTCTTTATTAGATATTAGATATAATATATCCATACGCAAATGATTGGGGGATTTTTCCATTACATTTGGTAGTAATGCTCCTGCACTTGGGCTTTGGACTTACATTCTTTTCAGTGCCTCTTTGATTATTGCCTCGACTGGGAGGGATGGAGATTCTTTTACGATTTTGGCGATTACCTTTTCGGATGCGGGTTTGGAGAATCCTAGCATAACGAGGGCTGAGATAGCTTCCTGACCGTGACCAGCTGCAAATATGGCGGCAGGGACTTTGACTGTGGAGCCTGACTCGGTGTATTTGATTTTATCCTTAAGATCGAGGATGATTCGTTGTGCCGTTTTGGCGCCAATACCTTTTACAGTTTGAAGTACGGCAGCATTTTCGGAGGCTATGACAGATTCGACCTCTTGTGAACTGAGCGATGAAAGAATCATGCGGCCAGTGTTGGGGCCAACTCCGGAAACGCTGATGAGATGGATAAAGATTTCGCGCTCGTGCTTGTCGTGAAATCCGTAGAGGGTATGTGAGTCTTCACGTATGGCTTCGTAGATAAATACTTTTGCTTGGTCTTGTCCTTGCAGTGCGGTGTAGGTGCTTAGAGATATATTGATAAAATACCCTATTCCGTAGGTTTCGAGTGTTACGGATGCGGGTGTTAGTTCTGTGATTTCTCCTTTTATATAATCGATCATTGTTTTGCTACTAAAAAATATGTGTGAGTGTATATATAATATAATGTGAGTGGGTGCGTTATCGCTTTTTACCTATGAAGCGGACAACGCTGGCGAGGCCATTGTGGCCAATACCTTCGGCAAGGTTGATTTCGACTTCGTGCAGCTCGATTGGTTCGAACTCGTGGAAATCGGTGGCTATGATATCTTTAGTATATAGCATAGATATATTGCCTGGACCGCCAACAGCGGGGTTTTGCTTTTGATTGTTGACGTGATTTTTGCTAAATGCTTCGAGTACGATGATGCCACCGGGTTTGATATGCTTGGCAACACAACGGTGGTATGCGGTGCGAAGGTGTTCGGGGAAGTGTGCATAAACTAGCACGGCTGCATCGAAGAGTTGTTCTTTATCGATGGGCACTTTCATGAATTCGCCAACGATGTAATCAATATCTACTCCGCGCTCTGCTGCTAGGCGCATTGCTTTGATGCGTCCTTCGGTGCTTTGATCGAATGCAACTACATTGAGGCCTTGCTGTGCAGCATATACGGCGTTGCGGCCTTCTCCCTCGGCAGGGAACATTATTTTGCCGGAGAGAAGGTTTTGGCTTATGGCGTGCTTGAGATATTTGTTTGGATTTTTACCATAAACATACTCGTCTGAAGCATATTTGCTATCCCAAAATTCTTTCATAATTACTGGTTTACTAGTTCGTCGAGTGCATACATTAGGCGGGTTTGTGCGCCTTCTTGTGATCCGTAGAATGAGCGGAAAAGTGTGCCGTCTTTATTGAAAAGCAGCCAGTGGGGTGTGCCTTCACATTCGAATCGTTCGTAATTGGACTTATCGATATCGAAATAGATGGGAATGGGGAGCTCGTCGGTAGTGAAGATGCCTTTGATATCATCTTTTGTAACAACTTCTTTGCCAAAACTGGTGTGGATGGCTGCTACTTTGAGGTTTTCGAACTCTTTGGAGTAGTCGTATGCCAGTGGTATGGCTCGCCCTACGCAGCCGAGGCATTTGATATTGAAGAACAATACTAGCAGTGGGCTATTGGAGTATGTATCCATTAGATTGACCTTGTCGCCATCGAGTGTGTTGACAAAAATCTGATTTGCTTTTTCCATTTTTATAGGTTTGTTTAATTTTTTGATGAACAAAGATAGTAATATGATTTGGATATTTGGGTATGAGTTAGTTTGCCAACATTTTTATCATCTGAAGAATGGCTGCATTGGTGGCGCGAGTAATATTTTCGCGGCGGGTGGTGCCGAAGTTGTATTTACGAGAGATTTTCACATTATTATATATAGTACATATCCAAGTGGTGCCAACTGGCTTGTCGATGCTTCCGCCTGTGGGACCAGCAATGCCTGATACGGCGATGGCGCAATTGGTGCGAAGTGCATTGGCGCATCCAAGTGCCATTTGTTCGACTACTTGCTGACTAACGGCTCCATGGATTTCAATATCGTGCGAATTGACATGGAGTAGGTTTTCTTTGGCTTCGTTGGAGTATGTGACGATGCCTCCTTTGAATGTGGCTGATGCTCCTGGCACTTGGGTGATGCGATGGGCAATGTTTCCACCGGTGCAACTTTCGGCAGTGGAGAGTGTGAGGTTTTTACTTTTAAGTACAATACCTAGAAGCTCTTCGATGGGTCGATCTACATCATCGATGAGATAGGGAGCAACGAGCTGTTTGAGATTTTGGGTAAGCAGATGGAGATTATCTCCGTTTTTACTATTTCTGATGGAGAGGCGTAGGCGAATGAGTCCGTATGATGGGAGATAGGCAAGGGAGGTGCCACTAGGGAGACTGTTTTCAAACTCTTCGAGTATGATTGCTAATTCGGATTCGGGTATGCCAGATACTAATAATGTGTTGCTCTGAAAATTGTCGGCTCCATTGATAGATGATAGTGCAGGAAGGATATCGTGCGTCATTGCACTTTTCATTTCGAAGGGTACGCCGGGCATGGAGACTAGTATCTTATTGTCTTTTTGGAACCAAAGTATGGGGGCGGTGCCTGTTCTGTTTTGAATTACTTTGGCTGACTCCGGAACCATTGCCTGATTTTGGGTAAGATGATTGATTGGGATATTTCGGTGAGTGAATAATTTTTCGATGTTGTCTAAAACGGAAGAGTCGTGAATGAGATGTGTGTTGAAATATTTACATAGGGTGTTTTTTGTAATATCATCTTTGGTGGGACCTATGCCACCAGTGAGAAGTAGCACATCGGCACGAGAAAATGCGATATCTATGGCGTGGGTGATGCTTTGAGCTTGATCGGCAACGGAAGTGATGGCTACGATTTCGGTGCCGATGCTTGATAATTGTTCGGCCATCCATGAGGAATTGGTATCGGTGATTTGTCCTATCAGAATTTCGTCACCTATAGTAATTATTTCTATTTTCATATTGATTTTATATTGATTTAGATACAAATATAGCTCTTGAGGGGTGATTTTTAAGAAAATTGATGGTTTTATTTTTGTAATACGATGAATTGTTCTATCTTTGCGGACTGAAAAATATATAGAAATCAATAATAAAACAAACATATAGCAATGAAAAAAGAAATACATCCTGAGAATTATCGTCCAGTTGTTTTCAAGGATATGTCAAATGATGAGATTTTTATTTCTCGCTCGACAGTAAACTCAAGAGAGACAATTGAAGTTGACGGTGTTGAATATCCATTAGTAAAACTAGAGATTACAAGCTCTTCACATCCTTTTTATACAGGAAAACAAAAGCTTGTTGACACAGCTGGTCGCGTAGATAAGTTTATGAGCCGCTATGGCAATCGTAACAAAAAATAATTCGCAAGAAGAAAGATAAAGTAAACTATTAGAGAAAGCGGTGATTTTCGTAAAAGAGAATTGCCGCTTTTTGCATTTGAAATACTATTTCGTAAGTTTGTGATTTAACGATTAAAATTGCTTTTATGGAGATAAAGAGAATAACATATGCCGATGATGGGGTGGTGAAGGCTTTGAAGAGAATGCTGCCACAACTGACGGGTAGGGAGGAGAACCCGACGATGGGCGAACTAGAAGAGATTTTGGCAAATGAAATGACTCATATGTTTGTGGCGGTGGATGGTGACGAGATTGTGGGCTCGCTGACTTTGGCACTGTATCGTATTCCGACAAGTTTGAAGGGTATAATAGAAGATGTGGTGGTGGACGAGAGTGCGAGAGGCAGGGGCGTGGCTTCGAAATTGATGCAGAGGGCTATTGATACTGCAAGAGAGAATGGGGTGTCGAAAATAGAATTGACATCACGCCCGACTAGAATAGCTGCAAATAAGATGTATAGGAAGTTTGGGTTTGAGGTGAGGGATACTAACTTTTATAGATTAGATTTATAACTGCAAATATGGTGATTGGTTTCATTTTTATAGAAAATATGTATGTAGGGTATGTAACAATCAATTAACAAATACAAAATCAGAGAAAATGAAATCAAAAATCAATCATAATATCGTGATAATCATGGATAGATTTTATACCTTTGTAATCCTTTAAAAATAAATAAAGTCATACATGTCAAAAAAAATCAAATCAGCTTTGATATCGGTATATCATAAAGATGGGCTGGACGATATTCTGAAATCTTTAAACGATTTAAATGTGAAGTTAATCTCGACAGGTGGTACTAAAGAGTTTATTCAATCTTTGGGCTATGAGTGCGACGCGGTAGAAGATATTACAAATTATCCTTCGATATTGGGTGGAAGAGTGAAAACATTGCATCCCAAGATTTTTGGTGGAATTCTTTATCGTCGTGAAGATGATGGTGATAAAAAGACAGTGAAATCATATAACATTCCGTCGATAGATTTAGTGATTGTGGATTTGTATCCTTTTGAGGAGACTGTTGCACAAAATGCATCGGAGGAGGATATTATAGAGAAGATAGATATTGGTGGTATTTCGCTAATTAGAGGTGCTGCTAAGAATTATAATGATGTGATAATTGTTCCTTCGAAAAAGCAATATGCTAAATTGGCTGAATTGCTGAAGGAGAAGGGTGGATATAGCGACTTGTCGGATAGAAGAGAGTTTGCTAGAGATGCTTTTGGAGTGTCGTCGGCATATGATTCGGCAATTTTCAACTACTTTGATGATAACGAGAGTTCGTCGTTGAGAGTGGCGGCTGATGATGAGAAAAAACTGAGATATGGGGAGAATCCTCACCAAAATGGTAGCTTTTATGGCAACTTTGAGGAGATGTTTGAGCAGTTGCATGGTAAGGAGATTTCGTATAACAACTTGCTTGATATAGATGCTGCTGTATCGCTTATATCTGACTTTGATGAGACATCATTGGCTATTTTGAAACACAATAATGCTTGCGGTATTGCTTGCAGACCAACTGTGAAGGAGGCATGGGATGCTGCATTAGCGGCTGATCCGATTTCGGCATTTGGTGGTATTGTGGTAACAAATAGAGCTGTGGATGCAGAGGCTGCAAAGGCTATCAGTGAAATATTCTTTGAGGTGCTTATTGCTCCTGAATATACAAAGGAGGCATTGGATATTTTGTTTGAAAAGAAAAACAGAATTATATTGAAGCAACTGAAGGGATTGAACGACTTGCCAAAGGTTCAGTATCGTTCGTTATTGAACGGGGTTCTGCTGCAAGATAAAGATACAGTAGTGGAGAAGGAAGGTGACCTGAAGGTGGTTACAAAAATTGCTCCAAATGATAATGAGATTGAGGATATGCTATTTGCAAATATTATTGTGAAGCATACAAAATCGAACGCAATTGTGTTGGCAAAAAACAAACAATTGATTGCTAGTGGTACGGGACAGACATCGCGTGTGGATGCCTTGAAGCAATCGATAGAGAAGGCTAACCATTTTGGATTTGACTTGAATGGTGCTGTGATGGCGTCGGATGCATTTTTCCCATTCCCTGACTCGGTGGAAATTGCGGGTAATGCGGGTATAACGGCTGTTATTCAACCAGGGGGTTCTATTAAGGATCAGGAATCTATTGACTATTGTGATAACAATAACATGTCGATGGTGACTACTGGTAGAAGACACTTTAAGCACTAATTTGAGGCATAGAATTAGTACGAATACAAAAATACAATATATAAATATGAGATTATTTTCTTTTACACAAGAGCTGGCAATGGACCTTGGTACTGCAAACACAATTATTGTGGGCAGTAATGGGAAAGTCCTTTTGGATGAACCATCTATTGTGGCATTGGACCGTAAATCGGATCGAATGATTGCCCTTGGTGAGAAAGCCAGGCAAATGCATGGGAAGACACACGAAAATATCATTACAGTGAGACCACTTAGGGATGGTGTGATTGCCGACTTTAATGCTGCTGAACAGATGATTAGGGGAATGATTAAGATGGCTACTAAGAATAAGGGTGGGCTGTTTTCTCCTTCACTGAGAGTGGTGATATGTATTCCGTCGGGAAGCACTGAGGTGGAGATAAGAGCGGTTCGTGACTCGGCTGAGCATGCTGGAGGACGTGATGTGTATATGCTTTTTGAACCTATGGCTGCTGCTTTGGGAATAGGCCTTGATGTGGAGGCACCTGAAGGAAACATGATTGTGGATATAGGTGGTGGTACTACAGAAATTGCTGTTATTTCGCTTGGTGGTATTGTTTCTAATAAGTCTATAAAAATTGCTGGTGATGATTTGACTGAAGATATAATGGATTATATGAGTCGTCAGCACAGTATGAAAGTAGGTGAGAGAACAGCTGAGCAGATTAAAATTAATGTGGGTTCGGTTTTGACTGAGTTGGACAATCCGCCTGAGGATTTTATAGTTCACGGTCCGAACAGAATGACCTCGTTGCCAATGGATGTTCCGGTTTCATATCAAGAAATTGCTCATTGTTTTGAAAAATCTATTTCGAAAATTGATTCGGCTGTATTGAGCGCATTGGAGCAAACGCCTCCTGAGCTATATGCTGATATAGTGAGAAATGGAATTTACTTAACTGGTGGTGGTGCTAACTTGAGAGGATTGGCCAAACGACTTAGTGATAAGATTGGTATTCCATTTAAAGTGGTTGACGATCCATTGCATGTAGTGGCAAAAGGTACTGCTATTGCACTTAAAAATATTGATAAGTTTACATTCCTAATGAGATAATATTGATATAGGGGTGAATGGCTACATAATAGTATGAGGAATCTATTCCAATTTTTAATTAGAAATAGTTCGTGGCTAATGGCAATAGTGCTTATTGCTATTAGCCTCTATTTTGTATTTAGCTACAACTCATATCAAAGGAGTATTTATTTGTCATCGGCAAATAGGGTAACCGGGTGGGTGTATAAAGCTTCGAGTGAGGTGGATGCTTTTATGCACTTAAAGAAGAACAATAGATTGTTACTGGAACATAATGCTAGACTTGAGGAGGAGCTTTCGAGGCTAAAGGCGCAGCTATCTAATATTGCGATTGACTCGATGACCACAAATGCTTTTGTGGATGATTCGACAACGATGACATCACAGTTTTCTTTTATTCCGGCGGAGGTTACTAATATTAGCTTTTCGGGGAATAATAATTTTATCACTGTAAACAAAGGCTCATTGCATGGTGTGAAGCCAGACATGGGTGTGGTATCGAACGATGGAGTGGTGGGTGTGGTTTTGAATGTATCGAGAAACTACTCGGTAATTATACCTATTATCAATCCTAAGTTTAGATTGAGTGCAAAGATAAAGGGATCGGAGAGCACGGGTTCGGTATCATGGGATGGTAAGAACTTTGATGTGGCGCAGCTGAGAGAGTTGCCGAAGCATGAGACCTTTGAACAAGGGGATACTATTTTGACTAGCTTTTCGAGAATCTTTCCGAAAAACATTGTGATTGGGTATGCCACTGAACAAATAAGATCGAAAGATGACAACTTTAATGCCTTGAATATAGAGCTGGCTACCGATTTTCATTCGCTTATGGGCGTTTTGATTATTGAGGATAAAAATTTTGAGGAGAAAACAACTTTAGAAAACTCTGTACAATAATATGAAGGCAGTAGATATTTTAAGAGATGTTGCACTGTTTGTGATATTACTATTGTTGCAGGTGTTGGTGCTTAATCGTATTGCTTTATTTAATATTGCTATCCCACTATTATATATTTTCTTTATCATAAAAATGCCGATTGGTAGAAATAGGTTTTATGTTATCCTATCGGGTTTTATATTTGGCTTGGCAATAGACATTTTTTTGAACACACCGGGGGTGAATGCGGCTGCACTGACAACTATTGCTACACTGAGACCATTGTTTCTATATTTGTTTTATCCAAAAAATGAATCTGAAGCTATGGTGCCGGGTGTGAAGAGTGGTGTGAAGGCATTTGTGAAATATGTAATCGTGATGGTTGTTGTGCATCAAATTATTTTATTTACAATTGATGCAATGGCCTTATTTGACGTGAGTAGATTGTTTTTGAGAATTATTTCGTCATCGGCTTTGACCATAATATTAATAATTGCAGCGGACTCGCTATTTTATATAAGGAGGAGAGTAATTGGCTAATATTAAAAATAAATATGCTAATAGGAAGTATATTATTGCAGCCATTGCAGTGTTGGTTGTGATAGTTTACTCTGTGCAATTGTTTAAGCTACAGATTCTGAGTCCTGAATATAGGAAGTATGCCGATAGTAATGCTTTTTATAGTAAGACTTTGTATCCTGCACGAGGCTCAATTTATGATCGCAATGACAAGTTGGTGGTATTTAACGAGCCTACATATGATGTGATGATGGTGGTGAGGGAGATGACAGGATTTGACACATTGGATTTTTGTAATACGCTAAATATTGATTTGCCAACTTTTGAGAAGTTGAGTGATGATATGAAAGATAAGCGTAAAAATCCTGGATATTCATCTTATACTCCGCAATTGTTTAAAACACAGCTTGATGTTGAAGAGTATGGGCTTTTGCAGGAGAAGCTTTATAAATTTCCTGGTATATCCATACAAAATAGGACCGTTCGCCAATACAAATATCCTAATATGGGTTTAATATTGGGGTATGTGGCGGAAGTTGACAAAAATAAGATGGCTGCTGACCCATATTATGTGAGAGGGGATTATGTGGGGAAATCAGGCATTGAATTATCGCATGAGGAGGATTTGCGCGGTGAGAAAGGTGTGGAGGTATTGCTGAGAGATGCCCATGGAAGAGTGCAAGGAAAATATAAAGATGGGGAAATGGATAGAGAGCCGGTATCTGGACATGATTTGACATTGTCGATTGATATTGAGCTTCAGGCATATGGAGAGTATTTGATGCAGAATAAGATTGGGTCGATTATTATGATTGAACCGAAGACTGGCGAAGTGCTTTCAATGGTGGCCGCTCCATCTTACGACCCGTCACTACTAACGGGAAGAGATTTTGGAAAGAATTACTTATCATTAGAGCGAGATCCATACAAGCCATTGATAAATAGGGCTGTATCGGGATTGTATCCTCCTGGCTCGACCTTTAAACCATCGCAGGGCTTGATATTTTTGCAAGAGGGTATTATTACTCCTGAAACTAGATATAGCTGTTATGGTGGTTATCCGCCATTGGGTGGAAGGCCAAGGTGTCATGGGCATCCATCGCCTTTGAATTTGCAACCTTCGATTGCAACTTCGTGTAATTCATTTTTCTGCTATGGGTTGAATGCTATGGTGTCTAACAGAACAAAGTATTCGGATAATTTGGAGGCATTTGATGTGTGGAAAGATCATATGGTGGATATGGGCTTTGGGTATAAGCTAGATATTGACTTGCCTTCGGAAAAGAGGGGGTTTATACCTAATAGTAAGTATTATTCGAACTCATTTAAGACCGATAAGTGGAATGGACATAATATTATATCTATTGCTATTGGGCAAGGTGAGATTTTGAGTACACCATTGCAATTGGGCAACTTTGCTGCGCTGATAGCTAATAGGGGACACTACTATAAGCCACATGTGGTGAGAGAAGTAAGGGGTTCGGAACTTGATACATTATATACTATAAGGCGAGAGAGTGGAATAGATAGAGAGCACTTTGAATTAACAGTGGCTGGGATGGCGGATGCTGTGACGAATGGTACTTGTAGGCGAATAAATATGGAACCATATTTGACTGTATGTGGAAAAACTGGAACTGCTGAAAATCCGCACGGTGCCGACCACTCGTTGTTTATTGGATTTGCACCGAAGGATGATCCTAAAGTGGCTATTGCTGTAATTGTGGAGAATGGTGGATTTGGTGCTACAAACGCTGTTCCGATTGCTAGGCTTATGCTTCAAAAGTATTTGCTTGGTGAAATAATGGAACAAGATAAATATTTGGAGCAATCGATAGCGGAGCGAGTGATATTGCCATTTATTTACAAAAAGAATCAGGAAAGAAGTCTTACTTTGGATGCAGCTAAACAGGCTGAGAGTCTATTATCAAACTAGATTGATTTATAATGTATAAGACTAGTAGGTTGACACAAGAGAAGGGGCACGTAGATTGGTTTACAGTATCAATGTATCTGATTTTCGTAGTTTTGGGCTGGTTTAATATTTATGCTGCCAGCTTTGATCTTGAGACTTCAGTAAGTATGTTTGACTTATCAAGCCGTGCTGGCATGCAATTGCAGTGGATAGGGGTTTCGGTAGTTATAGGCTTTTTCTTGCTTAAGATTGATGCTGTCTTTTATGAAACTTATACTTTTCTATTTTATTTGATTGGTATTGGGATGCTAGTGCTAACGTATTTTATAGCACCAGACATCAAAGGCTCAAGGTCGTGGTTGGTGATTGGTAGTTTTAGACTTCAGCCGGCTGAGTTTATGAAGTTTGTGGTGGCTCTTACGGTAGCGAGAGTACTGAGTATGCACAATTTTGATCTATTAAAGCCTAAGAACCTGACTTTAGTGGCTTCTATAATACTATTACCAGTTTTACTAGTGATTATGCAAAGTGAAACTGGGACAGCCCTTGTGTATTTGAGTCTAATATTTGTGCTATATCGTGAAGGTCTTCCGGGTGGTTTTCTTTTTATGGGGGTCTCCTTTATTATATATTTCATTCTGACTATAAAATTTTCGGAAACAGAACTAGGGTATCTGTCTTTGGGTGAAATAATGACAATAGGGCTAATTATTGTTTTTGCTGCGGGACTAGTGAGGAGCTATCTTAAAAGAAGAGATACAGCGCTGATTTTGATTTCGATAGGTATAGTAGTGGGAATTGTTGGATATCTACTTTATCGATTAGGATTTGATGTTAACGCTGGCTTAGTTGCATATATAGCTCTTGGGCTTACATCTTTATATATACTATACTTGTTTTTTAGATTTAGAAAAAAGGCATATTTATATATTTTGATTTTTATGTTGGGCTCGTTTGCATTTGCAGAGTCGAGTGAATATGTTTTTCAAGATGTAATGCAGCCACACCAGCAAATGAGAATTAAATCTACGCTGGGGATGGAACAAGATTTGCAAGGATCGGGGTATCACGTTGGACAATCGAAAATAGCTATTGGATCGGGTGGCATGTTTGGCAAGGGGTATTTAAATGGTACTCAAACGAAGCTTAAATATGTTCCGGAACAAGATACTGACTTTATTTTCTGCACAATAGGAGAGGAGTGGGGCTTTGTGGGATCGATAATAACGTTGATACTATTTGCAATATTTATATTGAGGCTGATACATATTTCAGAACGACAAACTACAACATTTGGCAGGGTTTATGGTTATGGGGTGGTAAGTATTTTTCTGTTTCATCTATTAGTGAATATTGGAATGGTGGTAGGGATAATGCCTGTAATTGGGATTCCACTTCCTTTTTTTAGCTACGGAGGTTCTTCTATGCTTGGCTTTACTATTTTACTATTCATTTTATTAAGAATCGATAAGGTTAGGAAGAAATAAGATGGCGTTTGGTAAAAAGTTTCAATTATATACAAGAGCATCGTTTAAGAGCTTAGGTCAGATAATGCTACAGGAGAATGCTGAAACGGGCCTGTATTTCTTAATTGGGATATTTATAGGTTCGTTTCAAATGGGAATTGCAGCAATTTTATCAGTTGTGTGTGGCTTGTTGACGGCAATTGTTTTTAAATTTGATGCTGAAAATATTAAGAGTGGTTTATATGGGTTTAGTGCTGCGCTAGTGGGAGTGGCTCTTATGTTGTTTTATAAACCATCTGTGATTATATGGATCTCAATATGTGTAGGATCGGTATTAGCAGCATTTTTGCAACATTTTTTTATAAAAAAGAGGATAGCAGTATTTACCCTTCCATTTGTTTTGATTACTTGGGCATTGATGTTTATTTTGAATAGAACAAATATTGCTGAGACTAATGATATAGTATCAAATGGTGTTCAATATGTGGGTATTGAGCGATTTTTATTTGGTTTTAGAGGTATTGGACAAGTTATTTTTCAAAACAAGACTAGCATTGGGCTGATATTCTTTTTAGGAATATTGAAACACTCACCCATTGCTGCAATATATGCTTTGGCTGGTGCTTTGTTGTCGGGTATTTTTGCATTCTCATTTAATGTTCCGACAGAATCAATAATGATGGGTTTGTTTAGCTATAATGCTGTATTGTGTGCCATAGTATTTGCAGGAAAGAGAATTGAAAATATTATTTATTCAATATTATCTGTGCTACTATCTCTTATAATAGGAGTGTTGATGTATAGATATGATTTGACACAGCTAACTTTTCCGTTTGTATTGGCAAGCATAATCACACTAAAGCTTAAAAGCAGTCTAATACACAATAGAGAGGTTATGGGAATATAGATTCTATATTATAAATTATTTAAAGTAAGTGATATGTTTAGAGCTTTTACAATAATATCGGCATTGCTGCTTATGAGTTTTTTTGTTTCAGTAGATGCTCAAATAAAACTTAGCGAAAATGCAAAAATAAGTCTTATGACTACTTCACCATGGTCTGGAGCTTCTTATGCTCTTTTTGGGCACACTGCAATATATGTGAGTGATGACTCGACGGGTGTGGAAGGAGTTTTTAATTATGGCTTCTTTGATATGTCGCAACCTTTTTTTATGTACAACTTTGTAAGAGGCAAAACAGATTATCTGTTGGGCGTACAAAGTTTAGATCAGTTTTTGGAGGATTATGCAAAAAAAGGTGTAGAAGTGGTGGAGCAGGAGCTTAACTTGAGGAGCGATGAAAAACAAGAGATTTGGGAGGCTTTATACATAAATCAATTACCTGAAAATAGAATGTATAGGTACAATTATTTTTATGATAATTGTGTGACTAGACCTAGAGATTTGATTGAGATTTTCACCAAAGGTGAGATAAAATATCCTGATGATAATGAAGAACAAACATACCGAGATTTGATTCATGAGTGTGTTAATAGCTATCCCTGGATGAGATTTGGCATTGATTTAATTATAGGTAGCGATGCAGATAAGCCAATTACGTTGAGACAGAAAATGTTTCTGCCAGTTTATCTTAAAAATGCACTAACCGAAACTGTAGTGATAAGAGAAGACTCTGTTTATGAGCCAATTATATTATCAGATAGAGTTGTAGTGGAGAAGAGTGTACAAGATAAATCAATAAACGAATGGAGTATTGGCTCTCCTATGATTATAGCATTCGCATTAATAATTTTGTCTATCATTGTTTCATTGATCCAGATTAGACTAATGCGACAAAATGTGATCACCAAAATATACGATTCTATTATTTTTGGAGTAGTTGGTGCAGGAGGTATTATTATATTTTTCCTTTCATTTTTTTCGGAGCATCCTGCCGTAGATTCAAACTGGAATTTTGTGTGGATGAATATTTTTACTCTGATAGTTCCAACGTTTATTTGGCTAAAGCGGATGAAAAATGTGGTTAATTTCTATCATTTTATTAACTTTGTGGTCTTATCTTTGTTCATACTGCTGTGGTGGGCTATACCGCAACAACTTCCGATTGAAACAATCTTTTTTTCAATTAGTATATGGATTAGATCAGGGATAAATACTTATATGTTTCGAAAGGATAGAATTATTAACAAGAGGTATTCTTCATCGAAATATATAAAATCTGGGTGGAACAAAAATATCTAGCACGATATTTGCCCTATAATTATTGGAAACAAAAGAAAAAGAGATTAATGATTAAAATATTATCATCGATAGTTGCTCTATTATCTATAACAACCATTGTGGCGAACGATACGAGGACTCCTCCAAAGCTCGTTGTGGGAATTACAATAGATCAATTGAGAGGCGACTATTTAGAGATGTTTAAAAACAACTTTGGTGAGCGTGGATTTAAAAGGCTTATGAATGAGGGCCTTGTATATTCGGACACCAAGTTTAACTTTCCATATATTGATAAAGCATCAGCAATAACTACAATATATACAGGTGCTAATCCTGCATATCATGGGATAGTAAGTGAAAAGAAATATAACCTTAATCAGGGTAGGGAGGTTTCTTCTTTTTATGATGATTTTTATGAGGGAGTGTTTACTAATGAACACTATTCGCCTCTCCCAATAAGGGTTTCGACAATAACTGATGAATTAAAAATTGCATCTAACGGACAGTCTGACGTTTTTGCATTTGCTCCTGATCCATCTCAAGCAATGGCTACGGGTGGGCACTCGGCTACGGCTGCATACTGGGTGGATGATATGTCGGGCTATTGGGCATCAACAACCTTTTATAATACTCAAAGATCGCTGGTGGATCAATATAATAGAACATCAGAATCATTATATAGAAAAGCTACTTCGATATCTTGGAAACCATCATTGGATGTAAAAAAGTATGATGCTTTTCCATACACAAAGAATATTTATAATTTTCAGCACTTTTTTGGATCGGACAAAAAGAATGGTATAAAGCTATTGAAACAGTCGCCCTATGTAAATAGCGAGGTTAGGACAATAGCTGAGAAAGTGATGAGATTTAATGGCTTAGGCAAAAGAGAGAATCCTGACTTTTTGGCAGTTACTTTTTATGCTGGACCATATGAAAAATCACTTGATAAGAATTATTCTATAGAAATACAAGATACATATTATAGATTGGATCAGGAACTAGGTGATTTACTGGATGCTATTGATGAACATATTGGCATTGAGAATACACTTATTTTCGTGGTTTCAACTGGATACTACAACGAACAGGAACTATTTTATAATGGATATAACTCTCCAGGAGGTGACTTTTATCCAGAAAGAAGCACATCGCTATTAAATATGTATTTAATGGCTATTTATGGCCGTGAACAATGGATTAGCAAGTTTTATAATCAACAGATTTATTTTAATCGAAAACTTATTGAGGATAAGAAGATAAACTTTGTAGAGCTTCAACAAAAAGCTGCAGAGTTTTTAGTGCAATCGGCTGGTGTGCAGGATGTAGTGACTTCGCATCAGATGCTTCATGGAGCATATAATCAGAATGTACAATTTTATAGGAATGGGTATTATAAGGGAATCTCGGGAGATTTATATTTGGAACTGCAACCGGGGTGGAGGCTTAAATATGAAAATGATGATACGGATAATAACTACCGAATAAGAGATAATGCTATTAAAAGCCCGTTATTTTTCTTCGGGCATGATATACAACCTCAAAAGATTGATCGCGTGATTGATGCTACTGAAATTGCACCTAGTGTATCGCATAGATTACGTATAAGGGCACCCAATGGAGCTAAAGCATCGATACTAAAGGAGTTATTTTAATTAGAGTACTTAAAAATCATTATTCAACTAGAAAAAATTAAAGACATAATATGGGATTCAATAAATTTATAAGTAAAATTTTTGGCAATAAGGCCCAAAGGGATTTAAACAAGATAAATCCTATTGTAAATAGAATTAAAGAGGCTTATCCATCAATTGAAAAACTTAGCAACGATGAGCTTAGAGCAAAAACTAAGGAGCTTGAAGCTGAAATTCAAAAACATATAAGTGAAGAAAACTATAAAATAGAGGAATTAAAGAGAAATATGAAAAACATCGACATGGAGAAAAGAGAGTCGGTGTGGAAAGAGATTGATAAGATAGAAGAAGATATTACATCTAAGCTTGAAGGAATTTTAGATGACATATTGCCTATAGCTTTCTCTATAGTAAAAGAAACTGCAAAAAGATTTACTGAAAATGAGGAAATTATAGTTACAGCTACAGATTTTGATAAAGATCTGGCAACTAGCCACGATTTTGTGGAGATTGATGGCGATAAAGCAATCTATAAAAACAGATGGATTGCTGGAGGTAACGAGGTGGTATGGGATATGATTCACTATGATGTTCAGTTGTTTGGTGGTGTAGTGTTGCACCAAGGAAAAATTGCTGAAATGGCAACAGGTGAAGGTAAAACTCTTGTAGCTACTTTGCCCGTATTCTTGAATGCGCTTACTAAACGTGGAGTTCATGTGGTTACGGTAAACGATTACCTATCAAAGCGTGACTCGGAGTGGATGGGGCCTATATATATGTTTCATGGTTTGTCAGTTGATTGTATTGACAAGCATGAGCCAAACTCGGATGCAAGAAGAAGAGCATATGAGTCTGATATTACATTTGGAACTAATAATGAGTTTGGCTTTGACTACCTACGTGACAATATGGCTATATCGCCAAAGGATTTGGTGCAACGCATTCACAACTTTGCTATTGTGGACGAGGTTGACTCGGTATTGATTGATGACGCTAGAACTCCGTTGATTATTTCGGGACCAGTGCCTAAGGGTGAAGAGCAATTATTTGATGTGTTTAAGCCTAAAGTGGATCAGTTAGTTAGAATTCAACGAGACTTTACCACTAAACTTTTAGCTGAAGCGAAGGCAAAAATGGCTTCCGAGGATAAGAAGGAGCAGGAAGAGGGTATGCTATTGTTATTTAGATCATATAAAGGTATGCCTAAATATAAGCCTCTTATTAAATTTTTGAGTGAACAGGGCGTTAAAGCTGCGTTACTTAAAACTGAGGAATATTATATGCAAGAGCAATCTAGAAATATGCACGTTGCAACTGATCCTCTTTACTTTGTTATTGATGAGAAACAAAATAGCATTGAATTGACTGATAAGGGTATTGACCAACTTACTGGAAACTCAGATGACCCGCATTTCTTTGTGCTTCCAGATATAGCTGGACAACTTTCGGAGCTGGACAACATGGATATTAGTGATGAAGAAAAAGCAACTAGAAAGGATGAGTTACTTCAAAACTATGCAATAAAATCTGAGCGTGTACACACGGTTAATCAACTATTGAAGGCTTACACTTTGTTTGAAAAAGATGATGAATACGTTGTTTTGGACAATAAAGTGAAAATAGTGGATGAGCAAACTGGTCGTATAATGGAGGGTCGTAGATATTCTGATGGCCTACACCAAGCTATTGAGGCTAAAGAGGGTGTGAAGGTGGAAGCTGCTACGCAAACATTTGCTACTATTACCCTTCAGAACTACTTTAGAATGTATAATAAGCTCTCGGGTATGACTGGTACAGCGGAAACAGAAGCTGGTGAGTTTTGGGATATTTATGAGCTTGACGTTGTGGTAATTCCTACGAATAGACCAATACAGCGTAATGACATGAATGACAGAATATATAAGACTAAGAGAGAGAAATATACAGCGGTAATAGAAGAGATCGAAGATTACATATCTAAAGGGCGTCCTGTATTGGTAGGTACAACTTCAGTAGAGATTTCGGAATTATTGAGCCGTATGCTTTCAATTAGAAAAATAAAGCATAATGTATTGAATGCTAAGCTTCACCAACGAGAGGCTGAGATTGTGGCTAATGCTGGACAAGAAGGTATGGTTACGATAGCAACTAATATGGCAGGTCGTGGAACTGACATTAAGTTGTCTAAAGCAGTGAAAGATGCTGGCGGTTTGGCCATTATTGGTACCGAGAGACACGAGAGCCGTAGGGTGGACAGACAGCTTAGAGGACGTGCAGGACGTCAAGGTGATCCAGGATCGTCAGTATTCTTCGTTTCATTAGAAGATGATTTGATGAGACTATTTGCTACTGAGAAGATTGCTGGACTTATGGATAGAATGGGCTTTAAAGAAGGTGATGTATTGGAGCATGATATGCTAAACAAATCAGTGGAGAGAGCTCAAAAGAAAGTAGAGGAAAATAACTTTGGTATTAGAAAGCGTCTTCTTGAATATGATGATGTTATGAACTCTCAGCGTGAAGTAATTTATAAACGCAGAAGAAATGCTTTGATAGGCGAAAGAATTGAAAATGATGTAGCAAACATCATTAGAGATACAGCCAAAATAATAGTGGAAGATTTCCAAGACGATCATGAGAATATGAAAATTGAGCTTCTCAGGGTAATGGCAATGGATATTCCTTTCAGCGAAGAAGAAATGAAGGACTTGAAGCCTGAAGCTCAAGCTGAGATAGTGATGGACAGTGCAATCTCAACATTTAAGCGGAAAACTGATAAGTTGGCAGAAATAGCTCATCCCGTTATTAAGAATGTGTTTGAGCAACAAGGTGCTCTTTATGAGAATATCCTTATTCCTATATCAGATGGAAAAAGAGTTTATAATATATCAACTAATCTGAAAGAATCATATGAGTCAGAATCAAAAGAACTAGTTAAGGCTTTTGAAAAATCAATTCTACTTCATACAATTGATGAGAATTGGAAAGACCACTTGAGAGAAATGGATGACTTGAGACAATCTGTACAAAATGCAAGTTATGAGCAAAAAGATCCATTATTGATTTACAAACTTGAATCATTCAACCTATTTAAACTGATGGTTAATGATGTTAACTCAAAGGCTGTTTCGGTATTGATGCGTGGTCAAATACCTGTGAGAGATCCCGAGAGTGTAAAGCAAGCTGCTCCAGAACAGAAAACAGACTACAGCAAGTATAAAACACAGAAGGATGAAATAGGTGAAGGTGACATGGGGGATGGAGCTCCTAAACAGCCAAAAGAAAGAAAGCTTGAGCCTATTCGCGTAGAAAAGAAAGTGGGTCGAAATGAACCATGCCCATGCGGAAGCGGCAAGAAGTACAAGAATTGTCACGGAAAGAATGAGTAATAATATATTTATCTCTATAAACTAATAAGTCCCGAAGATAATCTCTTCGGGATTTATTGTAATTTGTAGATACTGCATTATGTATTTGATGATTGGAAGAAAAAAAATCGCTAAAATCTCCACTTTTAGAGTATCTTTTTTTTGTTAAATCGTGAAAAAGCAGTACCTTAGTGTAATATTTTAAACAAACTGAATGTTATTATTTAATATCATGATTTACAATGATATAAAATAATTAGATAAAGCAAATTAATCACTTAAAAGTATGATTGACCAAGAAGATAGAGTCATTAGGATTAACATTGAAGATGAAATGAAATCTGCGTACATCGATTATTCGATGTCCGTGATTGTGTCTCGTGCATTACCCGATGTTAGGGATGGATTTAAACCTGTGCATAGAAGAATATTGTATGGAATGTCGGAGCTGGGAAATGCTTCTGATAAACCACATAAAAAGTCGGCCAGAATTGTCGGTGAAGTATTAGGAAAGTATCACCCACACGGTGACTCATCTGTATATAACGCCATGGTTAGATTGGCTCAAACATGGAGTATGAGATATACTCTTGTAGATGGACAAGGTAACATGGGTAGCGTAGATGGCGATAGTCCTGCAGCTATGCGTTATACGGAGGCTAGACTAAACAAGTTGTCAGAAGAGATGCTTCGCGATATTGACAAGGATACTGTTGACTTTCAACTTAACTTTGATGATACATTACGTGAGCCAACTGTGTTGCCGACTAGAATACCCAACTTGCTAATTAATGGAGCTTCGGGTATTGCGGTGGGTATGGCTACAAATATGGCTCCGCATAATCTATCAGAGGTAATTGATGGTATTGTAGCATATATAGACAACCCATATATCCAAACTGAGGAACTAATGGAGTATATAAAGGCTCCTGACTTCCCAACAGGAGGATATATTTATGGATATAATGGTGTTAAAGAAGCTTTTGAGACAGGTAGAGGTAGAGTAGTAATTCGTGGAAGAGCAGAGATAGAAACTGATAGAAATAGCGAGAAAATTGTTATTTCCGAAATTCCATATCTTGTAAACAAAGCAGACCTAATTAAAAACATAGCCGATTTAGTATCTGATAAGAGAATTGAAGGTATTTCGAACGTCAATGATGAATCAGATAGACAAGGTATGAGAATTGTTATTGATGTTAAAAGAGATGCTAATGCTAATGTAGTTTTGAATACATTGTATAAGCATACAGCACTACAATCTTCATTTAGCGTTAATAATATTGCTTTGGTGCAGGGTAGGCCGATGTTGCTCGATCTTAGACAAATGATAGTACACTTTGTTGATCATCGCCACGAAGTAGTTGTGAGAAGGACAAAGTTTGAGCTGAAGAAGGCTGAAGATAGAGCTCATATTTTAGAAGGTTTAATCATTGCTTCTGATAATATTGATGAAGTTATTTCAATTATTAGAGGTTCTTCTACTCCTCAGGATGCTATTCAGGGGTTAATTGATCGCTTTAACCTAACTGAAATTCAATCGCGTGCAATAGTTGAAATGAGACTAAGACAGCTTACTGGACTTGAGCAGAATAAGCTACGTGGAGAATATGAAGAGATTCAAAAACTAATAGCTCATCTTAAAGATATTCTGGAGAATGAAAGCTTAAGAATGAAGATAATAAAAGAAGAGCTAATAGAGATAAAAGATAAATATGGTGATGCTAGACGTTCGGAAATTGTTTACGCATCAGAGGAAATGAATCCAGAGGACTTTTATGCTGATGATGAGATGATTATTACTATTTCTCATCTTGGATATATTAAGCGTACTCCTCTTGCTGAATTTAAAACACAGAATAGAGGTGGAGTAGGGGCTAGAGGCTCTCAAACACGTGATGAGGACTTTGTAGAATATATTTATCCAGCTACAAATCACAATTATATGCTATTCTTTACTCAAAAGGGTAAATGTTTCTGGCTGAGAGTTTTCGAAATACCCGAAGGAACCAAAACATCAAAGGGTAGAGCAATTCAGAATCTGTTGCATATTGATGCGGATGACTCGATAACGGCATTTATCAGAGTTAACTCATTAGATGATCAAGAATATATTAATTCTAACTACTTGGTATTTGCAACCGAGAAGGGAGTGATAAAGAAAACATTACTTGAGGCTTATTCACGCCCACGTCAAACTGGTGTAATTGCTATGGCATTAAGAGATGATGACAAAGTTATTTCGGTAAGACTAACTGATGGTTATCAGGACATTATTATGGCTAACAGAAATGGTAGAGCTGTAAGATTTGATGAGAGAGATGCTAGACCAATGGGAAGAACTGCCAGTGGTGTTAGAGGAATGCGAATTGATGAAGATGGTGACGACAGAGTAATTGGTATGATTGCAATGGAGTCTGATTCTACAGATTCAATTTTAGTTGTTTCGGAGCAAGGATATGGAAAGCGTACACTTCTAAATGACGAGAATGGAGATCCAGTTTACAGAATTACAAGAAGAGGTGGAAAAGGGGTTAGAACACTCAATATTACAGAAAAGACTGGTAAACTAGTTTCTATAAAAAGTGTGACTAAAGATAAAGACTTGATGATTATCAATAAATCAGGAATCACGATTAGATTAAGTATTTCCGAGATTAGATTGAGTGGACGTGCTACTCAGGGCGTTCGTCTAATAAACTTAGATAAAAGAAATGATGAGATAGCATCTGTTTGTAAAGTTAATTCGTTGGACGAGGAAGAAGAGATTGAAGTAGATCCAGTAATGGAAGAATTAAACAAAAAACTTCTATCACATAAAGATATCATACCACCCTCAAATATAGAAAAAACTGATAATTAGTAAGATTCGGACTATAAAAGATTGGTAGTTTTTAAACTATTTCTACCTTTACAGTCAATTATATTAAATAGAAGATATAAAAATAATAGAGTAAAAAAATCAAAAAAGAGAAACAACAATGAAAGTGATGAAAAAATTATTATTTCTAAGTATGGTAACTATTTTTGCCACTACATCTGTTTTTGCGCAAAAATCAGTTTTACGTGATGCTAAGAGATCGCTGAAAAGTAACGATCTGAATGAAGCTAGAACCCTAATCAAGCAAGCAACAGAAGATGCAGAAACAGCAAATGACCCTGAAACTTGGAAAGTATTCGGTGATATAGGCGATAAAGCTTTTGATAATGAGAGAACAAAAGAAATGCTTTCTCAAAATGCTAATGAACAAGTAATGTATGACGGTTTGCTAGAATCATATCGTCCATACGTGAAAGCTGATTCACTAGGTGAAATTCCTAATGCAAAAGGAAAAGTAAAAAATAAATTTAGAAAAGAGATTCAAGGGAAACTAAAAGCAAATCACCAATTCTATATTAACGGTGGAATCTTTTATAATGACAAGCAAGATTTTGCAAAGGCTACTAAATTCTTTGAAACATTCTGGGATATTCCTACACTTACAATGTTTGAAGGCTCGAAAGATGCATTTGTATTGGATAGTACGTATCAAACTATAAAATATTATGCAATTATAACAGCTATACAAGGTGAAAATCATGATAAAGCGCTTTCACTTTTGAAGAGAGCTGCAAATGAGCCTTTTATCGAGAATAGCGCTTTCCAAGAAAGTGACATTTATGAACTTATGGCAAGTGAATATATGCAAATGGGAGATACGGTTAAGTATATAGAAACACTATATGAAGGTGCTGATAGATTTCCCAAAAGCAAATATTTCATTCCTAACCTTGTAAATGTTTTTATTAGAAATGGTGAGAACGATAAAGCAATGGAATACTTAGATACTGCTATTAAAAACGATCCATCAAATGCATGTGACTTGAATAGTGTAAAGGGAGCTCTGTTAGCAGAAAAGGGAGATTTTAAAGGTGCAGAAGAGGAGTATAAGAAAGCTCTTGTTCAAGATGAAAATTGTGAAAGAGCTTTAGAGGCTTTGGCAGTTAACTATATACTTCAAGCACAAGACTTGAAAGAGGTTACAGCAACTATATCAGACAGAAAAGAGCAAGTTGAGAATGACAAGAAGACTATTGAACTTTATGAAAAGTCACTTCCATACCTTGAAAAGTTTGCTGATAAACTAGCAGATAGAAATGTAGACACAACAGAATTGGACGGAGCACTTATGAAGCTTAGAAATGTTTATTATAACTTGAGCATGCTAGGCGTAGATAAATCAAAAGAGCTTGAAAAGGTTGAAGAACAATTAGGCGTTAGCAATTAGTCGTTCAAGATATTAAGATTCAAGAAATAAAAATAAAAAAGTGACCTCGAGTGGGGTCACTTTTTTTGTGAAAACTTTTAAACATCATTCTCGATTAAACATAATGGAGATTATCACAAATTATACTAATATAATTTTCGTGAGATGTAATACTTTTTTATTACTTTTGTGCTACAAATATAATCATAATTTATTTGCTAACAATCCTTTTTTAAAAAATAGATTGGAACTGTAATAAATTCATCAATTGTAATATTATAATTTATAAATGAACGACAATCAACGTTATAACCAACGAGGCGTTTCTGCATCAAAAGAAGACGTGCATAATGCCATAAAGAATATTGACAAAGGACTATTTCCTAAAGCATTTTGTAAGATAATACCTGATATTTTAGGTGGAGATCCAGATTACTGCAATATTATGCATGCAGACGGTGCTGGAACTAAATCTTCTTTAGCATATCTATATTGGAAAGAAACTAGTGATTTATCGGTTTGGAAAGGAATTGCTCAGGACGCATTAATAATGAATATAGATGATCTATTATGTGTTGGAGCTACTGATAATATCCTTTTATCATCAACTATAGGACGCAATAAGAATTTAATTCCTGGAGAGGTTCTGTCTGCAATAATTAATGGAACAAACGAGCTTTGTGAAGAGCTTAGCGAACTTGGTGTCGGCGTATATCCAACTGGTGGTGAAACTGCTGATGTTGGAGATTTGGTAAGAACAATTATAGTAGACAGCACGGTTGCATGCAGAATGAAACGAGAAGATGTTATTGATAACGCTAAGATTAAAGCAGGAGACGTTATTGTAGGTTTATCATCATCAGGAAAAGCAACCTATGAAAAAGAATACAATGGTGGTATGGGAAGTAATGGTTTAACTTCAGCAAGACACGATGTATTTGCCAATTATCTTGCAAAAAAGTATCCTGAAAGCTATGACAATTCAATTCCTGAAGATTTAGTTTATTCTGGAGGATTGAAATTGACTGATAAAATAGATAATTTAGAGATTGATGCCGGTAAGTTAGTGCTCTCTCCCACCCGTACTTATGCTCCAATTATTTCTACTATACTTAAGAAGATGAGAAGCAAAATAAACGGCATGGTGCATTGTTCTGGCGGTGCACAAACAAAAATACTTCATTTTTTGAACGATAATCTTAGAGTTGTCAAAGACAATATGTTCCCAATTCCACCTTTATTTAAAACTATTCACGATCAGTCTGGTACTGATTGGAAAGAAATGTACAAAGTTTTTAATATGGGACATAGAATGGAGATTTATCTTCCAGAAGAATATGCTCAAGAAGTAATAGATATTTCAAAGTCTTTTAATGTTGATGCACAAGTAGTTGGCAGAGTTGAACAGTCAAGAGTTAAGGAATTGAGGATTGAAAGTGAATATGGTGTATTTGAATATAATTAAAAGCAGAATTTTTAATTTAAAAACAACTATTTAATTACACAAAAAGATACACAAGATAAAATATGTCTGAAAACTCATTATTAGAAAAGCTAAACTATCTGGTTACCAAGTTTGATGAAATTGGTACAATGATTACCGATCCAGATGTAATTAGCGACATGAAAAGATATGTCAAACTAAATAAAGAATATAAAGAGCTTGAGCGAATTGTTGAAGCTAGAAATGAATATAAAGCAGCTTTAGATGCCGTTTCAGAAGCAAAAATGATTCTCGAGACAGAGAGTGACGCTGATCTGAGACAACTTGCAAATGAAGATTTATCGGTGAATACCAGTAGGATTCCTGAACTTGAAGAAAAAATTAAAATTCTTCTAATTCCAGCTGATCCAGAAGATTCTAAAAATGTTATTATGGAGATTCGTGGAGGTACTGGTGGAGATGAGGCCTCTATATTTGCAGGAGATTTATATAAAATGTATAATAAATATTGCGAAGATAAAGGATGGCAAACAGAGATAACTAGTTATACTGAAGGTACTGCAGGAGGATTTAAAGAAATTATTTTTAAAGTCACAGGTGACGATGTTTATGGAATTCTTAAATATGAGTCAGGCGTGCACCGAGTACAAAGAGTACCACAAACTGAGACTCAAGGTAGAGTTCATACATCTGCTGCCACTGTTGCTGTACTTCCGGAAGCTGAGGAGTTTGATATAGAAATTAATCCAGCTGACATCGAAATTCAAACAGCTAGATCTAGTGGTGCTGGTGGTCAGCACGTAAATAAAGTTGAAACAAAAGTTCAACTTACACACAAGCCTTCGGGAATCGTTATTGTGTGTCAGGCTGGCAGGTCGCAAGTGCAAAATAGAGAGACTGCAATGCAAATGTTACGTACACGACTTTATGATATAGAACTAACAAAGCAAGTTGGAGATATCGCATCGCGTCGTAAAACATTGGTTTCAACAGGTGATAGATCAGCTAAGATTAGAACTTATAATTATCCTCAAGGACGTATCACAGATCATAGAATAAACTATACATCTTACAATCTATCAGCATTTATGGATGGTGAAATCCAAGATGTTATTGACCAGCTTATTATAACTGAGAATGCTGAGAAAATGAAAGAAGCAGAGATATAGACTTTAAAATTCAACAAAATATGACAAAGCAAGAACTATTTGAACAAATAAAGAAAAAACAATCATTTCTTTGTATTGGTTTAGATACTGATATAAAAAAGATTCCTAATCATCTGCTTGAGAAAGAAGATCCTATCTATTCTTTTAATAAAGAAATTATTGATAAAACAGCACCCTACTGTGTAGCATACAAGCCCAACTTAGCCTTTTATGAAAGTTTAGGTGTAAAGGGATGGCATGCTTTCGAGAAGACTGCTGCATATATAAAACAGAGATATCCTGAAATATTTATTATTGCAGATGCAAAAAGAGGAGATATAGGAAATACAAGTGAAATGTATGCTCGTACTTTTTTTGAAGGAGCTAAGGTTGATGCAGTTACAGTAGCTCCATATATGGGTGAAGATAGCGTAGGACCATTTCTGAAATATCAAAACAAGTGGGCTATTATTTTGGCACTGACAAGTAATAAAGGGTCTGAGGACTTTCAATTTATCGAAGACACAAATGGCGAGAGATTGTTTGAGAAGGTCCTTAAAACTTCACAAACATGGGGTAGCGATGAGCAAATAATGTATGTCATAGGTGCCACGCAAGGCAAAATGTTTGAAGACGTTAGAAAACTAGCTCCTAACCATCTTTTACTAGTTCCAGGAGTTGGTGCTCAAGGAGGCTCTTTAGAAGAAGTTTGTAAGTATGGAATGAATAAAGAATGTGGATTACTAGTAAACTCTTCAAGAGGAATAATTTACTCAAGCAATGGAGAAGACTTTGCTTTTGCTGCAGCTAAAGAAGCGAAGAAGCTTCAGCAAGAAATGAGAGATATGCTTAACAAGTATCTAAATATCTAGTTTATATACACCATATACAATATCGGGGCTATTATTTTAAAATATGGTCCCGTTTTTTATATCTTCTTGCATAATAACCATATTTTCTTATTAGATTTTAGTGTGGTTGCAAATAAATATAAATCACCACCATCCTTAATTTTATAAACTCTCCTTAATTCGGAAACAGAAATTGGATAGTTTCTGATTGCTATATTAGCCTTGCCATATTTATCAACAAAACCATTTATATTTTTCTTGTTAGGTGCAAAGCTTTCAATCAATCTGAATGTTCGACCTGGAAATTTATCTATAAGCCTATCTGATGTGTATAAGTGACTATTAGGTGCGAGTTTCGGAATATCAAATAGCTCAGAGATATAGTTAAATGCTCCTGATTTTAGTATTGAAGAGTTGGGTTCATATAGGTATTCTGCAATATCAGAGAAAGTAGCTTCAGACTTAAAAAGTCTATCTCTATCAAATACTAATTTCTCTAAAGATCCATCCTTCTTTATATTTATGGTATAAATATTAATAGTTTCAGTTTCCTTTTTGTTAGTAAGCACAAATATAAGTTCTTTGCATTCGTTATCTACAGATACAATGTGTACCTCATTTATATTATCCAATGATTCTATAGCTTTTGAAATATCTAGCATTGGAGAGAACTTAACAATTGCCTTATCTGATTTATCGGTTAAATCGTGCTGAATATCAATTAAATTAGGGGTGCAATCTTCAATTTTAAATACCTTTCTACCATGCTTCTCTCTACGGGATGGGTCCAAATAAATAACATCGCTAAACGACAGAGTATTTTTCAAATAAATATTACTGTCACAATTTATTACTTCAAAATTATTAAGTCCAAGCTCTTTAAAGTTGTGCTTTGCAGCATTACACAATTCAGTTTTTTGCTCAATATATATGGATTTACTTACCTTTTGGGCAAGAAAGAAAAAATCAACACCTAATCCTCCAGTTAGATCGACAAGCTTTTGTGTGGAGTCACCAATAATTGTCAATTTATAGATTGCTGTTTTCTCGGAAGAAGACTGCTCCATTGAAAGGCTAACAGGATATATAATATTGTCATTATCGTACCATAAGGGAATTTTTGCTTTAGATACCTGTCGTCCGTGTATTTGTTTTAATATAAAGTTTATATAGTCTTTACTGAAATCACTTTTGCTCAAATGCAATGCAACTTCAGAAATATTGCTATCCTCGTATTCACGTATTAGTTGTTTGTCGTTGTTCGATAACATTGAGTTCTAATAATAAAAAAACAACCAGCTGTATAAATCAAGCTGGTTGTTTGTCAACTAAAAAATATAATTTTATGGATATGTTATTATCCTTTTGCTCGTATTATACTAAGCTTCTGCGTTGGGTAAAACAGATACAAACGAACGATTATTGTGACGTTTGCGGAAAACCACTGTACCGTCAACTAATGCGAAAAGCGTATGATCTTTACCAATTCCTACATTCTCACCTGGGTGATGAGCTGTTCCGCGTTGGCGTACAATAATATTACCTGCTCTTACCGCTTCACCACCAAAAATTTTAACGCCTAATCGCTTACTATGCGATTCGCGACCGTTTTTCGAACTACCTACACCTTTTTTATGTGCCATTTTCTTTTAGTTTTTAAATGATTAAGCAATAATTTCTTTAACTCTAACTTCAGTAAACTGTTGACGATGACCGTTTAGTTTCTGATAGCCTTTTCTTCTTTTTTTCTTGAATACAAGAACTTTATCACCTTTCACATGTGATAATACTTCTAATACAACTTTAGCACCATCAATTGCGGGTGTTCCCACTTGGATGCTGCCATCGTTATCGATAAGCATTACCTTATCAAATTCAACTGTGCTTCCTTCCTCAGCTTTAATTCTGTGGACAAATAACTTTTGGTCTTGCTTTACTTTAAATTGCTGCCCCTGAATATCTACTAATACGTACATATATAAAATAACTATTTAGTTATAACCTAAGGCGAGTAGAAAAACTACTACTTATTCTAGCCTGTTGGCAAAATTAGGGTGCAAAATTATCTATTTTATATGTTATATCCAAATAATTAGACTTTTATATTACCACAATGATAAATTAGATGTAATAAAAAAGAGACAACTACCCATTAATGGTTATAATTGCCTCTTTAAATAATATCAATAATAAACTTTGGAACACTTGGAAGTGTAAAGTGGAGAATATCGGACTCGAACCGATCACCTTTTGACTGCCAGTCAAACGCTCTAGCCAGATGAGCTAATCCCCCATTTCTTGTAAAAGCATTGCAAAGATAGTAGTTTTTATTTAAATTTGCAAAGACATTTCAGAAAAGTAATTAGTAAATCTATCTCAAAGATGATTATTTATAATACAACGTTTAGTGTTCCGAAGGAGCTTCAGATAGAATTCATCAAGTATATGCGTGAAGAATACGTTCCTAAAGCCCTTGAAGGCAATATAATTAAAGACCCTAGATTATCAAGAGTATTCTCAAATGATGATGTTGAGGGTTATTCTTATGCTTTAGAATTTAAAGCTGAAAGCATTGATCAGTTAGAAGAATGGAATACCAAAATTGGGAAAAAGTTATATTTTACCGTATTAAAGAGATTTCGTCAAAATATTCCAGGATTTACAACAGTTCTTCAACCAATCAATCTTAAAGTATGAAGCCCAACAACAAAATAGTAAAAGAACGTATTATTATGGGCATTGATCCTGGAACTCATGTTATGGGATATGGAGTAATAAAAATATTAGACAATAAGCCATCGCTTGAAAATATGGGTATTATTCAATTGAATAAATATGAAGATCATTATCTAAGACTAGCCAAGATCTACTCCAGAATTATTGGCCTCATTGAAGAATACCTTCCCGATGAGCTTGCTATAGAAGCCCCATTTTATGGAAAGAATGTTCAAAGTATGCTTAAACTCGGAAGAGCTCAGGGCGTGGCAATGGCTGCCGCTATTTCAAGAGATATTCCGATATTTGAATATGCCCCTCTTAAAATAAAAATGTCTATAACAGGCAATGGACGTGCTGCAAAAGAACAAGTAGCATTTATGCTACAAAAGATTTTGAAAATACCTAATGAAAATATGCTACCACAGCTTGATGCTACTGATGGTGTGGCAGCTGCATTATGTCACTTCTATCAATCACAAGGAATTTCTGGAAAAGAATCCAAGTTTAAAGATTGGAAAGATTATGTTCAGAAAAATCAAGATAAGGTTAGAAAATAAATTTCTAGCCTTTTTTATTGCTGTTGCGCTTTACCCTTATTAATTACAAATGATTCGAACGTGTTATCATCATAATATATAATTATCTGAGTTATTTTTTTAGCAGACTCAATTATTGGCATACCCATTTGATTTACAATGCTATTAGTGCTTTCTGAGTCATTGTTAACCTTGTTTGTATGGCCTAAATAGTTCTTCCCTACAATTTCATCTTGATTATCTACAAATAAGCCAGTATTAACGCCACTATTATTACTATCATAACCATCTCTATACATTTCTCCTTCTCCCGACAATAACCAATCAGAACTAATATATGGCATTTCAGTGAGAATGCTAGTGACAACATCTAGACTAGGATTGTTCCGTCCATTCAAAATATGTGATATCACAGCTCGACTAATATTTAATTTCTCAGCAAGCTTAGTTGGGGTCAAATCCTCCCTCTCAATAATTGTCTTTATTCGATCTCTCATAATAAATGCTTTTACTTGTATATATATGCTATTCATTCAGATATGATACAAATGTAACACATCCAGTTTACATATGCAATTTTTATAGGCGTGGATTTGTATCGAACAAATGTATCAAAGATTATACAATAGTATAGTGTGAATTGTAACAATATATTTAAAGCCAACACACCTACCTAAGTAATACTTTATCTTATTCAATCATATCTCTGAATATCAACCCTTAAAGGAGCAATGAAATCTACTGTTAACAATTTAATTGTGTTTTCACATAAATAACTATTCAATAATAAGTAATGATTTATATTATAAATGTAATACTCTATATCATAGCAAATTTTAAAATATAAACTCTATATACTGCCTGTGTTAATCATTATAGTATTCATTTCTATCTCAAATAGTAACTTTTGGATACATATAGATACATTCGCACTCATGTGTGATACAATAATATCGTCAATACAATTGTATAATATATACTCTTATGTAATGTATATTATATTACACACCTGAATGTAATTTTATAATATGTTTGAGATTTTATGTATTTTAATCATAGTAGAAATATACAGATATCATGTTTTTGTGCAGTCATAAGTACTAAAACGGTCAATTTTCCTTTTTTATTACCTCTGTATAGGACAATATTAAATACGACACCCTTGTGAACTTTAATATTGCGCAACTTGTTAATAATTAGGCTACTCAGTACTATATATCTATGTTGTATATTTATGTCAGATAAATTCAAAATAGAGTATTTTGTACTTTTAGTCTCTTACTACTAATAATATGATTAAATGAAAAGATATATTTATCTGCTAATGGCAATTTTTATTTCAACAACAATTGTATTACCACAAAACAACAAGAAGATGAATCTTTATGATTTTACAGTAAAAGATATAGATGGTAACGAATTTAAAATGTCACAATTTAAAGGAAAAAAAGTGATGATAGTAAACGTTGCATCAAAATGTGGATTGACCCCTCAATATGAACAACTAGAGGAGGTTTATAACAAGTATAAAGATAAAGGATTTACGATTGTAGCCTTTCCGGCTAATAACTTTAATAATCAAGAGCCAGGGTCGAATGCAGAGATAAAACAGTTTTGTAGCTTAGAGTACGATGTAAGCTTCCCGTTAATGAGTAAAATAAGCGTTTTGGGCGAAGATAAAGCTCCGATATATAAATGGCTAACTGAAAAAGAAAATAATGGCTCAATTGATCAAGAAGTGACATGGAACTTTCAGAAATACCTAATAGATAGAGAAGGCAATCTCTTAACGGTTATAATGCCAAAAGAACTTCCAAATAGCGACACCATTATATCATGGATTATGGAAGATGATGGGTAGATATATTTAATTAATTATCCTATAAATAAGCTCTTTAAGCAATTCACCTTGACTTGCTGAGGCATTTCCTATACCCTTAATTTTGGCATCAAAAGTTCTCAAATCAGAAATAATATTCATCACCTCCAATGCTTTATACTTTCTTAATCCCATCATATAATCACGAGCAAAATAGCTGGATCTAAGATTTAATGAAGACATAACAGATTGCTCGTTTTTATTAGGTAACCAGAAACATTCCAATAAACTGCTGAAATAATTAAACAAAACGGCTATTGTAACAATCGTGGGATTGTCTTTAGGATTTCTCTCAAAATGATTCACAATTCTATTAGCCATCAAAGAGTTTTTACTAATTACAGCTTTTAGGAGCTCGAAATTGTTATAATCCTTGCTTATACCTATGTTTCTTTCTACCAAGTCTGAATTGACTGTATTAGTACCCACAGGCATAGAAACCTCTAACTTCTTTAGTTCTTGGTTTAGATTGCTAATATCAGTACCTACAAAGTCAGTTATCATTTGAGCTGATTTCTCATCTATGCGTATTTTTCTATCTGCAAAATAACTTTTAATGTACGATGGTATTTGATTATCATATAGCTTTTTTGACTCGAATACAACTCCTCCATTTGCCACAATATTCTTTACCAATAGACGCCTTTTATCTATCTTCTTGTGCTTGTAGTTTATTACTAATATTGTGCTTCTTAATGGGTTTTTGGCATATATCTCAAGTGTATCAAACTGATCTAACTCTTGTGCCTCACGTATAACCACAAGTTGATATTCAGCCATCATCGGGAAGCGACGTGCCGAAGCTATTATATTATTAACATCAGAATCTACACCATAAAAAGTGAGTAAATTAAAATCTTTCTCTTCACTTGTCAATACCTCTGCGAGAAGATCATCACAGATTTGATCAATAAAATAGGGCTCATCACCCGTTAAAAGATAGATAGGTGCAAAATTTCTATTTTTTATATCTTGCCTTAAGCTCTCAAATGTAATCTGTTTAGCCATAAGAATTAAAAGTCGAAGCGTAGGTGTTTAACAGTTGTGCCTTTATTTATAAGCGTAGTAAGTGTTTTTATTCCAATTTTCACATGCTCTTCTACAAAGGTTTCTGTAATTATCTTATCACTTTTGTCGGTCTTTACCCCAGTCGAAATCATCGGCTGATCTGTAACTAAAAGCAAAGCCCCAGTTGAAATATGATTAGCAAAGCCACAGGTAAAAAGAGTGGCCGTTTCCATATCAACCGCCATTACACGAAGCTTACGCAGATAGTTCTTGAAATCATCATCATACTCCCACACTCTTCTATTGGTTGTATAAACAGTCCCAGTCCAGTAATCACGCCCAAAGTCACGAATATTTGACGAAGCAGATCTTAAAAGCGCAAAAGCAGGTAATGAAGGGACCTCTGGCGGCAAATAATCATCTGAAGTACCTTCGCCTCTTATTGCTGCAATTGGTAAGATATAATCTCCAAGCTCGTTTTGTGGCTTTACACCACCACATTTGCCTAAAAACAAAACAGCTGTAGGCGAAACAGCACTCAGAAGATCCATAATTGTGGCAGCATTAGCACTACCCATGCCAAAATTAATTATAGTTATACCGTTTGCCGACGAACTTGGCATATTTGCATCCAATCCTACAATGGGTGAGTTGAAATGGTTTGCGAATATCTCAACATATTTTTGAAAATTCGTAAGCAATATATACTTAGTAAACTCTTCTAATGGTCGTTTTGTGTAGCGTGGTAGCCAATTCTCTACTATATCTTGCTTTGTTCTCATATTTTCTTCTAATTTTGCTATATATAAATACAACTATAAACAAAGATACAATATGTACTCGTTAAATCTGCCCAAGTTTGATGTAAAAATACAAAAATCAAAAACTGAGGTGCAAATATTCGATTCTCTACGACAAAAATTTCTTGTATTAACTCCCGAGGAATGGGTTAGGCAACACTTTGTAAACTATTTAATTAGCGAAAAAAACTATCCTAAATCTCTTATGGCAAATGAAGCATCCATTAAGCTCAACTCGATGATTAGGCGTTGCGACACAATAGTCTATAATCAACAATTAGACCCCATAGCTATATGCGAATACAAAAATCCTAAGATAAACATCACACAAGAGACATTTGACCAAATAGTTAGGTACAATATTGTGCTGAGAGTTAAATATTTAATTGTATCAAATGGATTAAACCACTATTGTTGTAAAATAGATTATGAAAATAATAGCTACGAGTTTTTAAAGGAAATACCCAACTATAAGGACATTACTGTTTAGATTCCACTTTGATTACATATAACTGTGAGTTTTCGTACCTCTTCACAATCACTTCGTCGCCCTTTTCTAAGAATCCTTTTATAGACACTGCATCAAAATATTGATCATCTACAATCACTCTTCCAGATGGGCGCAATACTGTTGCGGCAATGCCAATTTTGTTTACCATCATATTTGGTTCGATAGGCACAGATATATATCCCTCCTGATCGGACAATAGTGCAATATTGCGAAACAATCCGGGTTTGCCAATTCTATTTGAGAAATAGATAATCAATGCCAAACCAGCAACTAATCCAGCTACAACTATTACTATTGCTTCAAAAACTTCCATATTAGACACATTGCTCATATCAAGATTCACATTGCCAAGAAGAGCCAAGATCAGTGACAAAGCTACCAATGCAATGCCCGAAATGCCCACGAAGCCGAATCCAGGTATTACAAAAATTTCGAATACCACTAAAATAAGACCTATAACAAAAATCAAAACCTCCCAGCTCTGCGCATACCCTGTCATGTAAAGTGGAGTAAAATAAAGTATAGCTGCAGATATAGCAATAGCCGATGGGAAACCCATTCCCGGCGATTGTAACTCAAAGTATATTCCACCTATTATTACCATAATAAGGATAGCCTGCAAGATTCCATTCATCAAAAAGCCCTTTATTCTATCGTAAACTGTAGGATTATAAATATACGTGTCATAATCAACCATAGAAAGGTGCTCTACTGCTATTTGATTAATATTTTCAACTATACCGTCGCAATATCCCAGCTCTACAGCTTGGCTCGCTGTTAGAGTAAGCACTTGAGTAGAATCAACATATCCCGGAATTGACACCTTCTCGCTAACCATGGCTTCTGCCACTTTAGGATCTCGTTTCCACCGCATTATTGTATCACCATTTTGATAAATAGCCTCTTTACCATGGCTTTCGGCTGTTGCGCGCATCATTCCACGCATATAAGATTGGTATTTATCGGGAGCCTTTGCTCCATCATCACCCTTCACTACCGTTGCAGCACCCATCGAGGCGCTACTCTTCATAAAAATACTATCGCAAGCAATAGCTATCAGCGCACCTGCCGAAGCAGCATTATTATCGATAAACACATACACCGGAAGTGGATAATTTATTATAGCAGTACGCATCGAGTCTGCCTCCACAACAGTACCACCATACGTATTCATATCTATCAAAACGCATGTAGCATCTTTATTTAAAGCTTCGTGGAGGCCATTTTTTAGAAATACCCACGTATTGCTACCAATGTTTTCCCTAATATTAATTTTATATATGAGTGGATTTGATATTTGAGCTAAAACACTTGATGTTAAAGCTAAAACTAATATCAGTATTATTGCTCTTGTTTTTTTCATTTCTCGATAAATTGATTTATTACAAAGATAACCCGATTTAAAAATAAATTCTTAGTTATTCCAAAAATTAATATTATATTTGTCGATAAATTTAAATCTACTATGTATAAAATAATATTAAGTTTAGGTTCAAACAACTATTCAAAGCTAAACATTGATAAAGCAAAGAGAATGCTTAGCTTTACGTTTCCCGAAATAAGGTTTTCGAGTTCTATTATTTCACTACCAGATGATGAGGTAAGCACTATGCCATTTAGAAATATGATAGGTGTTTTTAGCGACGATATTCCTATCAAAGATTTGATGAGAAAGCTCAAGGAGATAGAGTTTGCTATTGGCAGACAACCAAAGGATAAGGAGATTGGCAAGGTGGTTATAGATATTGATTTACTACAATATGGTGATGTCTTTATTAGAGAAGAAGATATCAATAAGGAGTATATACAGACTTTAATTAATGAGATTAACGAGCAAGAAGATTTATAATTAAGCGCTCCTTTTATAATACAAAACCCGCATATCAATATTTGCAGATGATATGCGGGTTTATTTTTGTTGTATTTTATACTTTATTTCTTTACAAATGAAGATCTAAACATTTGCATATCTTTTCTCTTGCTTTCGATATAGTTCCACATCCACACTACAATTAATAGTGCACCAAGCAAGTAAGTGAGCCAGAAAGCAATATTAGTACTTACCACTAAATACGAAAACACCAACAATAGCCCCGTAACCAAGTGAGCCATAGCAGTGTGTGCATTGCCCGAAATCAAGTCAATAGATGTTTTATCGTAATTGTTTTGAATATATTTAATAGCTTGATATACAAATGGAATGGATATGAACGAAAAGTATATACTATATGGTGCGTAACCCAAAACGGGAAGCATGCCTATTACAATATAGCTGATTGCAAATAATCCAAAAAGCAAATTCTTTGCTCTATTCTTGCCATATCTTACCACAAGTGTCTTCTTATTTGATTTAGAATCTGATGTTGCATCTGGAAATTGATTAATAATCAATACATTGGTTATCAATAGCGATACGGGCAATGAAAGCAATAGAGCCTCAATAGAAAACTGGCCAGCTTGAATAAAATATGTCCCACACGTCATTAACACACCAAAAGTAGTGGCTGTAAGTACTTCTGCAACACCCGGAGCAAAGTTTATAAACGAGAATTTACTCTTCTGTCCCGTATAAAAAATACCCGCAATGAGACCATACGCTACAATAGGTAGTAATTTCCATCCAGTGGCATAAATCAGATAAATGCCAATGAGCACTGCAATAAAACTGGTAAGAAACCCAAAGAATCCAATATCAGCACGCGAAATAAGACCTAACTGAATCATTCGAGAGCCCCCAGTAAAGGGCCTAATGGCTTCAACATTTTCATTATCTCGCTCAGCATCATTCCAGTCATTTATCATGTTGGTACCTATCTGAATAAGCAATCCAGCTATAAGAGTAAGAACATATAAAAACCAATCGAATGTGTTTGTTTTATAAAAAGCAATAACACCGCCTAACAAAATTGGCACCAACGATGCCGTTAGCGATACTGGCCTAATAGCCTCCCACCACGATTTAGATTTGGAAAGCAAATCATTCCACACATTTGTTTTGGACTGATTTTGAGGAAAGTCGAAAATAGTAGGCGGTTCACCCTGCATAATTTCCGGCACATATCTGTATTTTACAGTATAGGGGCGGATGCAAATAAACTCAAGTCTATCTGTAGCACCTATATTGGCCATATTTGCAACTATGGGCGATCGCTTTGTCATTATTTCAAGTGCTTTGTCGCGTTCTTCATTTGTACGCAATATTTCAGCACGACCAATAATCTCGCATTCCTCCATTTCCATAAAGGTGTCGCCTTGATGAATAAGCATAGCAGTGGCAGGCACATTGCTCCATTGAATTACTTTTGGATCGCCCTTCATGCTACTAACATAAATATTGAATTCATTATCTACACCGTAGTGCATCATTCTTTGTCTCGGACGCCCCATATCTGATGTGCCCACTGCTGTTACTTCGGCACGTTCTAAGTAGTCCAAAACCTGTTGTTTTGTTCGCTGTGACATAAATGTGATTTTAATATGTGCATAACAACCCCACACTATATATTGTTTATCTACCTTTTCTATATTTCTTCTTATTCACTATCAGCTCTATGGCTATTTTTTTGTACTTCACCCCCACTCTATTCAATATAATTCGCTGATTATTATACACTTATTCTATAATAATACTTTGGTATAAATCTATATAGTGGATAAGCTATCGACAATTGCAAAGTACTAAAATTTAAGTTTAACGGGGTTTTGCTATATCTGAAGGGGCAAATAATCAAATAGTTTTGATTATTGTTAAGTTAAGGTGCTCAATAACATGCTCTTAAGCAACTGTTTTGAGTTTCAAAAGGACAGTATCGCAAAGTGTTTTTGCATCATTCACGAGTTTGAGTTCAATTTCTCAAAGTTAAAAGATACATTTTAGTTCTGAAAACACTATTTCGCAAAGTGTTTTTACACTATTCACAAATAAACATCAAAACCACACGATGAAAAGATGCATTATTATTCCAGAATAACTGTTATACAAAGTGTTTTTGCATTATTCACAATCGAAAGTACTAAAACACATCCTTAAAATAGGCATTTAAGTTTTTAGATTGATAATATAAAAATTGTTTTTAAGCTTTTTACAAGTGGAGTAGCATATTACTTTATGAAAAAGTAATCAATAACTTTGAAAACTCTTTTCTAAAACAGTGTTTTTGGGATACTCCATTTTTTATATATTGTTCTCAGATGAAATACACAACAGATATTGTTGCGGGCTTAGTATTTCAGCATACAACTTAGCTATTTAAGTTTTGGTATATAATTTATCAACTATTTTTTGTACTTTTGAAATCATTTCAGAAAAAACAATGAGAACATTTATAGAATTAAAAAATTTAAGCTTTTATGCATATCATGGCGTATTGCCTCAAGAAACAAAGATTGGAAATAAATTTGAGGTAAACATAAAGATTGAATATGATTTCATCAAGGCTATAGATAGTGATGATGTGGTAGATACACTGAACTACGCTGATGTTTACAACATCATCAAAGAGGAGATGATGATTCCATCTAAGCTGTTGGAATCGGTGGCTGGAAGAATTTTTAGAAAACTGAAACAGCAATTCGATAACATTTCTATAAGTGAACTCAGAGTAGCAAAATATAATCCTCCCGTGAATGGTGAGGCAGAAAAATCGGAAATAATAATAACAGAATAATAAAATAAAAGCATGAAAAGAAAACTACTATTTATCCTAATTGCTTTACTGGGGCTATCTTTTAGTGGGTTTGCCAATCCACCAATTATTCCATTGCCACAATCATTTAGCAAAGTTGGCGAAGAATATAAGATTAATGATCAACTGAAAATTTACTTTGATAATGAGTTTGCCAATGAGGCTTATTACATGCAAAAGCAACTTTTCAAAATCAAAAATATTATCACTTCATATGAAGCTAACAAAGCTGAAGCTGATATAATACTTGCATACGACAATACTAACTCAAGTCAACCTAAGGGTGCTTATTCGCTGAAAATGAATGCTAAGGAAATAATAATATCATCAAATAATGATGAAGGAATTATTAATGGTGTATCTTCATTGTTGCAAATAGTAGCCGCTTCCGACACGAATATATCTTGCTGGAATATTAACGATTACCCACAACATCAATGGAGGGGTTTTATGCTTGATGAGTCGCGCCACTTTTTCGGCAAAGAAAAAGTAAAACAATTACTTGATTATATGGCACTTTATAAGCTAAATAAATTTCATTGGCACCTTACGGACGAACCTGGTTGGAGAATTGAAATAAAGAAATATCCACTTCTAACATATACTGGAGGCGTTGGAACATACACAGATCATAATGCACCACCCAAATATTATACCCAAAATGATATTGAGGAAATTGTAAGATATGCATCAGAAAGAAAAATTGAGGTTATTCCTGAAATTGATATGCCAGGGCATGCTCGCGCGGCTAATCGTGCCTATCCTGAGTATAGCGGAGGTGGATCTGAAAGATATCCAGAGTTTACATTCGATCCTGGAAACGAGGACACTTATCAATATCTAACTGATATTCTTAAGGAGATAAATGTGATGTTTCCATCTGAAAAAATCCATCTTGGTGGAGATGAAGTTCACTTTGGAAACGAACAATGGAATCACAATGAGGGTATAAAAAAACTGATGGAGAAAGAAAACCTGAAAGATTTGCCAGAAGTAGAGAAATACTTTATGATTCGTATGGCGGATTCTTTGTATGCAATGAACAATACTTTTCTTGCATGGGATGAAATGGCTGATATATCATTACCTACTGATCAAACTATTATTTTTTGGTGGAGACATGACAAAAGAGATCAGTTACAAAAGGCTTTAGAGAAAAACTATTCGGTGGTTCTTTGCCCTCGAATCCCCATGTACTTTGATTTTGTGCAAAGTGAGGAGCATAAAGTTGGTAGAAGATGGGTTAAGGATTTCAGTCCACTTGAATTAGTTTATAATTTTGATGTAGAAAATATAGTTGATAGCAAGTACGGAAAGCAAGTTTTAGGTTTTCAGGCCAACTTATGGACGGAAACTGTACAAACCGAGCAAAGGCTGGATTATATGATATATCCTCGTATTAGCGCATTGGCCGAAGCAGCATGGGGGCAAAATAATGATTATGATGATTATTTAAAAAGATTAGATCAACATTTGCCTTTGTATAGGAAAGATAATATCTATTTTTTCAATCCGCTATCTCCTTCAGAGAATGCGGAGCCAAAGAAGTAATATGTGACGAATAATCTATTATTGAACAATTGTATTTAATATGTTGTTTTAATGAGTAGCTTCAATGGCGATATCTAAATACAGAAAAAAGAGGAGTTTTTTTAATCTCCTCTTTTTTTGTAACTTTAAAAGAGCAAATAATTAAAAACTAAATAATAATGCAAAAACAAGTATTTGAAAACTTAGTAGAATTAAACAAATCATTTACCGAGTTGGTAAAAAACATTCTAAAAGACAAGGAGAAGGTAACTATCTCCCTATCAGGTGGTAGTACACCTAAATCTCTTTTTGACTATTGGTCAAAGTATCATGCTAATGATATTGATTGGAAGTCGGTTTACTTATTTTGGGGTGATGAAAGATGTGTTCCACCAACTGACGAGCAAAGTAATTACAAAATGACCAAAGATCACTTGCTTAACAATATCCCTATTCCTGTCGAGAATATCTTTAGAATTGAGGGAGAAAACAATCCAGAAGAAGAGGCCAAAAGGTATTCTGAGGTTTTGATGAATAAGGTTGAAGTAACGAATGGAGTTCCTTCATTCGATTTAATTATCCTTGGTATGGGAGATGATGGGCACACGGCATCAATTTTTCCACACGAAATGCATTTATGGAATAGTGCCGAGCTTTGTGTAGTGGCTAATCATCCCGAAAGTGGTCAAAAGCGAGTTAGCCTTACTGGCAAAGTTATTAATAATGCCAAGCGAGTTGCTTTTTTGGTAACGGGAGCTAATAAACAAGAGAAGGTAAAATTGATTATTGAATCTAAGGAACATGTTCAGGACACATACCCGGCTGCAAAAGTAAAACCTACAAAAGGAGAGTTGTTGTGGTATCTAGATAAAGAAGCAGCAAAGCTGTTGAGCTAAATAGCATCAACAGCTTTGTAAAATATACTATAAACTGCTACTTATAAAGTTTTTATACGATAGTGGCAGTTTATTTTTCCTTTTTCCATGCTTTGCAGTTTGTTCTTTACCATTCTTTTTCTGAGTGGTGAAATCTTATCTACAAATAGGATTCCTTCTATATGATCATACTCGTGTTGAATCACTCTGGCAAAGAAGTCAGAATACTCTTCTACCTTTTCTTCGAGGTTCTCATCTAAATATTTGATGGTTATCTTACTCTCTCTTGGAACTTTTTCGTGAATACCTGGAATACTTAAGCATCCTTCTTCTATCATTTCAATGTCTCCATCACGTTCTATAATTTGAGCATTGATAAAGACCTTCTTAAATCCCTTAAATTCAGGTGTATCTTCATCCGAAACATGATCAAGATCGATCACAAAGATACGTTGATCAAGACCAACCTGTGGCGCCGCTAATCCAATGCCTTCAGCATCATACATTGTTTCGAACATGTTGTAAATTAGCTCATTGAGATTGGGATAGTTCTCAACATCTATATCCTTTGCGACTTTTCTGAGTACTGGCTGCCCATATATATATATTGGTAAAATCATAAATTTGATATATTGTATTTTTTATTTTATCTAAATATGCTATTTAAAATGCTCTTTTGCTCTCCATATAACTTTGCAGAATTATTGTAGCACTAATTTCATCTACAAGAGATTTATTCATTCTTTGCTTTTTCTTTAATCCCCCATCTATCATTGTTCGATGCGCAATCTTGGAGGTAAAGCGCTCGTCGTAATATTCTACCTTCATATCAGGAAAGGTTTTCTTGAACTTTTCTACAAACTTTTCTACCCTCTCCATATTTTCAGAAGGCTCATTGTTCATTTGCTTAGGTAGCCCGACAACAACTACTTCAACTACCTCCTTTTCGAAATAGGATTTTAGAAATGTAAATATCTTGTTTGTCTCTACCGTTGTAAGGCCATTGGCAATAATCTTTAGTGGGTCACTTACTGCTATGCCCACTCTCTTTTTACCATAATCAATAGATAGAAGTCTCCCCATTACTATATTTCAAATTTTCTTCTACGTAGTTCAAAGTCTTTTCCAAGATACTTCTCTCTTACTATTGGGTTTCCTGCTAATTCTTCAGCCGTTCCTTGAAATAATACACGCCCTTCGAACAATAGATATGCTCTGTCGGTAATACTTAGAGTTTCATCAACATTATGGTCGGTAATTAATATTCCAATATTTCTATACTTTAGTTTTGCCACTATCGATTGAATATCCTGAACAGCAATAGGGTCAACTCCTGCAAAAGGCTCATCTAACATAATAAATCGTGGATCGATAGCCAAACATCTTGCTATTTCTGAGCGTCGGCGCTCTCCACCCGAAAGCCTATCACCTAAGTTTTTTCTTACTTTCTCTAATCCAAATTCTGAAATCAACTCTTCAAGCTTTCTCTTTTGCTCTTTTGGAGTTTTATTGGTAAACTCTAACACCGATTTAATATTATCTTCAACAGTCATCTTCCTAAAGATAGATGCCTCTTGTGCAAGATAACCTATACCAAACTGTGCGCGTTTGTAAACGGGAAACTTTGTGATATTTTGATCTCCTAAATATATATTACCTTCGTTGGGTACAATCAAACCAACTGTCATATAAAAGGTGGTAGTCTTTCCAGCACCATTTGGGCCAAGCAAGCCTACTATTTCTCCTTGCTTTAGGTTTATCGAAACCTGGTTCACTACCGTTCTCTTACCATATTTCTTAACCAGATCTTCAGTTCTTAAAACCAACTGACCTGCGTCTGACATATTATCTATCTTCTGCTCAATATCTATTACGTTTGATTCAGAAAATTGCTCTTGACTAATGTTATCACTCATTGCATCCGTATTTTATGCAAATTTACATGATTTTATTGGAATTGTATGCAGATATAGGTGCTTATTACAAATCTCAGTATTATCTACAAGGTAATATCTAACCTCACTGCTCCTAATATTGCCTCTGGATAGTTGCGATAATTAAATCTATGAACATACTCTAAACGTAGTAAGCCAAGGATATTTGTAATTCCTACTGTTCCTTCTATGTATGGTTTTCCCTTTTCATATTGATGGCTTAAATATGGAAATACAAATAGCTGATTATTTGGTGAGGGAATATTTTTCGAACTCAAATGTCCATATGTTGCTCTAAATGAGAGTAGTTCTTTGATTCCAAGTTTGTTTAATATTGGCGATCTATTTAGTAAAAGCTTATTGCCTACAAAAACACCACGCAACGTAAACTGTTCGTCGGCTACAAACTCTAATGATCTACTTAAGAAAAAAGCATTGTTCTCAATATTAAATCTTTGTCGTTGATTGGGATAGATTAATAAGGGAAATGGTATTCTATTCCACACTTTTGCGTATTCACCCACAACATCTATTGTGGCATATTCATTTAATGAAAATCGCTTTTGAATACTAACCTCAGTTCTGTGATATGAGTTATCCCCACCCATAATATCCTTTAATCCCACCGAGTGAGACAAACTAAACAATGGTGAGCTTAAATCTAAAATAGTTCTATGGCGATTTGTATGTTTGTAATGTGGTTTATTGTTATAAATCAATGATAATCCAACTTCAAAATTATTCAATTTCGAAAACTCATTATATGGAATGT
>CAYTQG010000007.1:40877-51839 GCA_964439965.1 uncultured Proteiniphilum sp. | reverse complement strand
TACAATAGGGATAAAATGGTGCGGGAATGCTAATTGTAAATTTACAATAGCCTCACAAGTAAGTGCAAATGTTAATTTAAAAACTCTTGCCAAGTATCATCAGTTCGGAATAAACATATACAGAAAATTAAGTACATTATTAGATCACGATGGCCAATCAATATTTCAAATTAGTTATCTTATCTTTGCAAGTCACACAAACAATGGATATATTACACACTATGTTAAACTGGATATTTTTGATTGTAGGCGGATTATTTGAAGCCGCATTTGCTTTTAGTTTAGAGAGAATGTCGTCGAGCAGTGGCGTGACTGCTGTATTATGGTTCTTTTCGTTTTTGATTAGCGTAAGCATAAGTATGTTTTTACTTTACAAAGCGATAAGTGGCGAAAATGCTATTGAAGTAGGCACAGGATATGCTGTGTGGGGTGGTATTGGTGCAGTTTTTACGGTAATTGCTGGAATTATATTCTTGAACGAAAGCACCTCCTTTTGGCGAATATTTTTTATTTGCACACTTATTATGTCGATTGTGGGATTGAACTTATCGAGTAAGTGATAATTAATTCAGATTTTTACTTTTATCACCCCATCTATATCGGTAGTGTAGCCTGGCGATAGACGTTCTTGCCTCATCTTGAAGGTCTCTTTATCCATAGATCCTAAGCGCACTACATTGGATTGAGTTTTGTGATTTATTCTATCAATAGCCTCCATTAGTGGCTTGTGGCTCGGATTGGAATTGTAAAACAAGGATAGCTGATACTGCCCAGCATCTACAAAATGATGCAACGTAACGCCCGCTCGCTTGTAGTGATAATGTGGCCTAAATATCTCTTTAAGGCCCGATACTGCAAAGTCCACCAACTCGAGAGTAGATGATGTGGGAAAGGGAAGCCTAACCTCTACCTTGTTGGCATATTGCGATTCGGTGTCTTTATAAGCATTAGTCTGAATAAATAATGTGATACGTGTACATAGCGAATTTTGACGTCGTAGTTTGTCGGCACTTAATGCTGTAAATGTAACAATTCTCTCTTTAAGTTGATCAAAAGTATTATAATCAGCTTCGAATGTGCGTGTTGTAGATATACTTTTGCGCTTCTCTTCTATTTCAAACTCAATGCTACGCTTGCCTTTTAAGTCGCGTTGCAAATTTAGTCCCACTATGGTCATATTGGCCATGACCCAGCTCTCGGGTAGTTGACAAAATTGAAGGGCATTTTCCACACCAATAGTTATGAGCTTGGCAGCATTTCGCCGCCCAATGCCCCACACATCACCTATACTAAGCCATCTCAAAGCTTTTAGTCGCAACTCCTCGCTATCGATAACATGTACCCCACCCGTTTGTTTCGGAAACTTTTTGGCTATTCTATTAGCAGCTTTTGCAAGTGCTTTTGTGGGGGCAATGCCTACAGATATGGGCATACCTGTCCACTGCACAACTTGATTCTTCATCTTTTCACCATATTCCCTGAGGTCTATATTCATACCTTCAAGGTCTAAAAAGCATTCATCTATGGAGTATATTTCCTGTTTCGGGGTGTAGTTCGACAAAATACTCATCACTCGGCGACTCATATCACCATACAATGGGAAATTAGCAGAAAACACCTCAACTCCATATACTCTGAATGTTTCTTGATACTGAAAAGCAGGAGCACCCATTGGTATGCCAACTCGTTTAGCCTCTTCGGAGCGAGCTATAACACACCCATCATTGTTTGAAAGAACAACGATAGGCTTGCCAACAAGTGCGGGATTAAAATTGCGTTCGCACGAGGCATAAAAGTTATTACAATCTATGAGCGCAACCATCTGGTGGGGGTAGGTCTTATTATTAATGTCACGATGGCCCATATGGAAAACTCATCATCATGAGATACTGAAATGACAGGGAAGCCATCGTTGTAGGGTATCAAATCGACACCCGAATCTGTAAACTTCAATCTCTTTAGAGTAAATTCGCCATTGATGGCACATACAGCTATATCGCCATCTACGGCCGATGCTCGTAGTGATCGATCCATATAAAAATAATCTCCATCTGCTATAAAGCTATCCATCGACAGACCATATGCTTTGCCTATAAATATGGCTTCGGGATTTTTCGTGTATTTGGATAAGATATCAAGTGGCTCGAAATAAAAATCATTGGCAGGCGACGGAAACCCTGCTTGGATAGTGCCTATGTAAGGGAATTCACGCTTACTATCGGCATCACCAAAAGCAAATATCTCCACTCTATTATCTATTTTACTTTCACTCATCGATGCTATGTTTTATACAAATATACAGTTTTATTATAAACAATGGCAACACGAAATAGTAGTTACTGATTAAGATTTGACATTTTTGACTATTTTTGTAGTTGCTCCCTAAAAAATTTATAACTTATAATATGAACTCAAAAAACAAAGCTGGGCTGTATGTGGCTATTGCCATAGGAAGCTGGTCAACAGTGGCAACTGCATTTAAAATAGGGCTACGACATTATTCAGTTTTTGAGTTGATACTAGTGTCCACACTTGTAGCTACTGCAACATTAGCGGTGGTTATTAGTTTCCAAAAGAAATGGCACTTGATCGACACAATCAACCCTAAACAGTGGTGGAGATACGCATTAGGCGGTTTGCTAAATCCTGCGTTATACTACATCATTTTATTTAAGGCTTATGATTTACTGCCAGCACAAATAGCCCAGCCGATTAATTATTTCTGGCCCACACTGCTCACCATTATGATTGCCATATTCACTAGGCAACGGATACCTTCGTTTAAATATATCGGCATGATTATATCATTTCTAGGGGTAGTATTAATATCGGTAGGACCGGGAACGTTTGCAGGCATCACACTATCAAGAGCTGGTATCGCATTGGCTTTTATGAGTGCATTCTTGTGGGCATTTTATTGGATAATTAATCAAAGAAACAAAGATCTGGATTCGATATTAGCCCTTTTCATTAATTTCTTTTTCGGGGCGGTATATCTTAGTATAGCTTCTATTTTTGTATCTCCAAACTTGATATCTATAAAAGGATTGATGGCTGGGGCTTATGTGGGATTATTCGAAATGGCTGTTCCATTTATATTTTTTGGAATGGCACTCAAACAGAGTAACAATCCATCACTTATCAATCAACTATGCTACCTTTCGCCATTCATATCACTGTTTATTATTAACTTTGTGCTTCGCGAAACAGTACTTGCAGAGACATATATAGGATTGCTACTGATAGTAAGTGGCATCGTGATAAATGAATTTATAAGTAGAAGAAAGCAAAAGACTGCATTGCTTTAAACAGAGATTAAATAGTATTTAATGAGTGTTTAAACTCAATTAAAAACAGAACAAATATGTTTGACAAATGTGCTAGTGTAGCCAACATGATGAATGAAGCTGGAAAAAAGCGAATTCCCTTTTTGTTTGGTATGAATTATGAACTTACCGAAGGTTTTTTTGTGGCAGAACCTAAAAAGCAGACTGATATTTTATTTCAAATCAATGGGGTTAGCAACTTTAAGCGAGAATCAAAAAACACTACCAATTATAGCTTTGATATCCATCCCATAGGTATAGATAAGTATCGCAACAAGTTTGATAGCGCATTAAAGAGTATGACCACAATGGGAGTTGATCTAATAAACCTAACAGTAAAGACTCCAATCAGCACATCATTATCGCTACATGAAATACTTAAATATAGCAATGCCAAATATTGCATAATGGTGCCAGAGAGGTTTGTTTGTTTTTCGCCCGAAATATTTGTTCGTACGATGGGCAATAAAATACTTTCGTACCCCATGAAAGGGACAATTGATGCAAACATTAGCAATGCTGAATCCATTATACTAAATAATAAAAAAGAGATAGAGGAGCATAAAATAGCAATTAAGCTTATAGAAGATGACATTAGCAAAATAGCCAGCAATGTAACAACTACACGATTTAGATATGTTGAAAAAATAGAGAACAACAAAGGAGCTCTATTGCAGGTAAGCTCTGAGGTGCAAGGGATATTACTAAGCGACTTTCGGGATAATATAGGCACCTACATCATGAAGCTACTACCTGCGGGATCAATATCGGGGTATCCCAAAGCAGACGCAATGGATATAATAAGCAGCAATGAGGATGAGGATAGAGGTTTCTACACAGGTATTGTTGGTTATTTCGATGGTGAGAATATAGATTGCGGAGTGCTAATAAGATATATAGAGCAGGATGGGGTGAACTTGTTTTTCAGAAGTGGTGGTGGAGTTACTCTCGATAGCGATTGCGAAAGCGAATACAGCGAGGTGTTGAAGAAAGTTTATTTACCCTTTTAAATTAATAATATGCTTTTAGAGACTATTTGTATAGACAAATCTATAGTGATAAATATGGATGCTCACATTGTGCGTATGGCTAAGGCTGGTAAGCACTTTGATATAAAGGTACCACAATTATCCAACTTGGTGGAATTGTTACCCAGCGAACTTGGAGATAAAAAAGTAAGATGTAGCATAATATATGACTCCAAAATTATAGATATAAAGTTTTTAGAATATATTCCACGACAAATATCTTCACTCAAGTTAGTAACATCAGATATCAACTACTCTCACAAGATGTCGGACAGAGCAGAGCTAAACAAGCTACTTAAGCTTAAGAAAAACTGTGACGAGGTGCTTATAGTGAAAGATGGCTATATTACCGATACCACATATAGTAATATCGTTTTTGAGAATAGTGAGGGATTGTTTACTCCTACTACATTTCTACTAAATGGCACCAAACGCCAATTGCTTTTGGATAATGGGGTTATAAATGAGACCGAAATCAGAGTCAATGATTTACATAAATATCAAACTGCTTATCTGATTAATGCTATGTTAGATGTGGGGGTAATAGGGGTGGATATTGATAAGATAAGGTTATAAACCAAAAGTCGGAAAGACTTATGTAAATCTCTCCGACTTTATTTTGCAAATATATTGTTATTAATAAGAAGTCAATTACTATTGTTCAATAACATCATTCCCTTTAAATTTTCTGATAATCTCCTTGAAGTGTTCTCCAGTAACCTCGCGACCACCAAGTCCGTATGCGTTGGGAAACACTACCCAAACGAAAACCTGACATCTCTGAACTATTCATTTGAAGACCATTAAACATCACCAATATGTTGTAGCAACACTAATATAGCCAAGTGCCTACAACATAATATATAACAGCCGCAAGTGCTGCACTTACTGGGATAGTGAGCAGCCAAGCAACAACAAGTTTTTGAGTAACACCCCACCTAACTGCCGATAGCCTTTTTATTGCTCCCGCACCCATTATCGAACCTGTAATAACATGTGTGGTACTTACGGGTACTTTGAAAAACTCGACAAAAAAGAGAGTCAAAGCACTTGCAGTCTGAGAGGCGAAGCCCTCCATTGGCGTTATCTTAGTGATGCCGCTCCCCATTGTTTTAATGATTTTCCAGCCTCCACTGAGTGTGCCTAAAGCAATAACAGTGAAACATGCAAGAGGCACCCAATCAGGAATATTATTAATTGAATCTAAATATAACCATGAAGGAACATCTACGGCGGAAGATGAATATGCAATCATTGCGGCAGCTATTATCCCCATAACCTTTTGAGAATCATTTAACCCATGACCAATACTTAGTAGTGCAGAAGAGATTAGCTGCAATCTTTTGAACCAATAATGAGCTTTATGTGGATTACTTCTTTTGAAAATATGCATAATCAATGCAGAGATTAATACGCTACTGAGCAAGCCAATAACTGGAGCCAATACGATAAAGGAAGCGATAATCAATATTGTAGCTGCATGAATGGACTGAAATCCCGCAGAGGCTATTGCAGCTCCAGCAAAAGCTCCAATCAGAGTATGGGAAGATGAAGAGGGAATCCCAAACCACCACGTGAGTAAATTCCAGCCAATAGCTGCAATAAGTGCTGAGAAAACTATTGGGAGGGTTACATACGACTCGACAACTGTTTTTGATACAGTATCAGCAATACCAAATTCACCAATTATGAATTTGGCAATAAAGAAGGCTGCAAAATTAAATGCAGCCGCCCATATAACTGCCTGAAGTGGAGATAGAACTTTTGTAGTAACTACAGTTGCTATTGAGTTGGCTGCATCGTGAAAACCATTGATGAAGTCAAATATAAGAGCCAATACAATAACCGAAAACAATAAAATCATAATTAAAAAACTTTTAGGGGAATAGAGTAAAAAAAGTATGCATACTATTATGCATACTTAACTATGATTTTCTTTATTGTTTTTCCTACTCGCTCGGCAACATCAGTTGCTCTTTCTAGTTCTGACAAAATTTCTTTCACTTTAATCATTTCCACAGGGTTATCTGCATTTTGAAATAGTTTTATCAAGAAGTTCTCATAAATATCGTCGGCTTTGTTTTCTAGAATATGCAGCATATTGCAGTTTTCACGTATATCTTTAAAGCATTTCTTTAAAGATGGCAAAGCATTTATTGACCTTTGAATGTATAATGAACTATCTTTTAACGAATTGGCAATCTCTAAAGCTTCTGGTGGAATTTGCTTCGGACGATATAGATAAATCTTTTTTGCAGCACTATTCACAAAGTCATTCACATCATCCATTTCACCTGATAGGTCATTTATATCCTCTCTATCAAAAAGGGTGATGAAAGAGACATTTAATTCATCAAAGATTTAATTTGTGATACGATCTCCTTTGCGTTCAATCTCTTTAATTTTCTTGTAGTTGTCTTCAACTTTTTCTGGATGATAGTCAGTTATAAATTCATTCATCGCTTCGGTAATTTCGACGATTACATCAGAAAGTCCCGATAGAAGTGGGTAAAACTTAGGCTCTTTAGGAACAAGTTTAATGAAAAAAGAATTATTCATCTAAAACAATTTATAATGGTAGAAATGATTAGTATCTAGTTTAATCTACCATACATTATATGTTACTCAATTTTGGTGCTAACTTACAAAAAAGACACAAGGATATAGCTATTTGTAATAACAATTATGGATGATTATTTAAAAACAGAAGATATCTATATCATTTTGATTTAGAGCTGAAAATAAAAAACTGCATAACACAAAAGCATTATGCAGTTTTAGAAAAATATCTGTATGGATATTACTGATTATCCGAAGTCGTCGAACATAATCATCTCTCTGGCAACACCTAAGTCGTCAAGCATTTTTTGAACTGCTGCAGCCATAGGGCCAGGACCACACATGTAGTATTCGATATCTTCAGGTGCATCATGATCTTTAAGATAAGTGTCATGAATAACCTGATGAACGAATCCAGCAGTGTATTTAACTCCTTTAGCATCCGCTTCAGGGTCTGGACGGTCCAAAGCAAGATGGAATGAGAAGTTAGGGAAGTCTCTTTCTAATTGATAGAAGTCTTCTAAGTAGAAAGCCTCTTGCAAAGCACGAGCTCCATAGAAGTATGACATCTTACGATCTGTAACCTTAAGAGTTTTTGTAAGGTGCATAATTTGTGCACGTAAAGGAGCCATACCAGCACCGCCACCAATCCACATCATTTCGCGTTTGCTATCATAAATAGGGTGGAATTCACCAAACGGACCAGACATAATAACCTTATCACCTGGTTGTAGATTAAAGATATAAGATGAAACAATACCTGGATTTACTTTCATCCAATCACCTTTTGCTCTATCAAATGGAGGAGTAGCTACACGCACGTTTAAGGTGATTATATCATCACCCTCCGCAGGATAGTTAGCCATAGAATAAGCACGAATAGTATCTTCGTCATTCTTAACTACAAGGTCCCACAATTTTGCTTTGTCCCACTCTGGTTTGAATTTCTCATCAATTGCAAAGCCATTATAAGGAATTTGTCCAAAAGCAGGAACTCTAATCTGGCTATATGAGCCTGGCTCAAAATCAAGCTTTTCACCTTTAGGAAGACGCACTTTGAATTCCTTAATAAACGATGCAACGTTTCTATTTGAAACAACCTCGCACTCCCATTCCTTAACGCCAAATACTGACTCTGGAATGCGGATTGACATATCTTCTTTTACTTTTACCTGACAGCTCAAACGCCAATTGTTTTGCTGCTCTTTTCTTGTGAAGTGACCTACCTCTGTTTGAAGAATTTCGCCACCTCCATCAACAACTCTACATCTACACTCTCCACATGTACCTTGACCGCCACATGCTGAAGAGAGGAAAATATTATTAGCTTGCAGTGTATTGAGCAGCGTTTCACCCATTGCCACATCCAGCTCTTTTTCGTCGTTGATAGTTACTTTCACATTTCCTGATGGCATTAGTTTTGCCTTTGCCACCAAAATAACGACAACTAACACTAGGATAATCAGCAAGAAGACGATTACACTAGTTAGTATAGTTAAGTTGCCTGCACTCATTAACAACACATTCATTGTATATTCCTTTTTATATTATACACTAAGTTAATTAAATATTGATTCCTGAGAAACTCATAAATCCAATTGCCATAAGAGCGGTAACAATAAATGTTATACCTAATCCGCGTAATGGTTTTGGAACATGTGAGTATTCAAGTTTCTCTCTAATAGCTGCCAAGCCAACAATAGCAATTAGCCAACCAATACCAGAGCCAAAGCCATAGGCAGTAGCCATACCAACGTTAGCAAACTCGCGCTGTTGCATAAATAGTGAACCACCAAGGATAGCACAGTTTACAGCAATCAGAGGTAAGAAAATTCCAAGAGAGTTGTATAATGAGGGAGAAAATTTCTCAACTGCCATTTCAACTAGCTGTACGAATGAAGCAATTACTGCAATAAAGATGAGAAGGCTAAACACACTAATATCCACATTCGCGTACTCAGGTCCAAGCCATGATAGTACGCCAGCTTTCAATACATAATTTTCAAGCATATAGTTGATTGGTAGCGTAAGGGTAAGAACAAAAGTCACCGCCGCTCCAAGTCCAATAGCTGTTTTCACGTTTTTGGATACAGCCAAGTATGAACACATACCAAGGAAGTATGCGAAAATCATGTTATCTACAAATATCGATCTTACAATCAGACTAATAGTTTCCATATCTTATTATATTCTGTTTTATAATTAAACGTTTTGCCGAAACAATACACTTTCTAGTTAGTTTCTTCTTGCAAATCTTTATATTTAGAACGTTGAATCCAAATGATAACCCCCACAAGGAACAATGCCATTGGAGGAAGAATCATAAGTCCGTTGTTTTCATATCCCATATTGTAGAATGCTTCGGGCACTACTGGATATCCAAAAAGAGTTCCAGATCCTAATAGTTCGCGGAAAAATCCTACTACTACCAAAATCCATCCATAACCTAGTCCATTACCTATTCCATCAAGAAATGATGGCCAAGGACCATTGCCTAAGGCAAATGCCTCAAGGCGTCCCATCAAAATACAGTTAGTAACGATAAGACCAACGAAAACCGACAACTGCTTATTTACATCATATGCAAATGCTTTTAGCACTTCACTAACGATAGTAACAAGTGCAGCTACTACAACTAGTTGAACTATAATACGAATCCTATTAGGAATAGTTTTTCGCAATAATGAAATAATAACGTTGCTAAATGCAGTAACAATTACTACAGCAATAGCCATCACCACAGATGGTTCAAGCTTAGAGGTAACCGCCAATGCTGAACAGATACCAAGTACCTGCACCAATATGGGGTTATTTTTATTTAGAGGACCTAAAAGGGCCTGCTTTGCTTTTGCTGATAATGCCATATTCTCTATATTTTATTATGCCGTGATTACTCAGCAGCATTCAATTTTAATAAAAAACTCTTGTATTTACCTACGCTCTCTAGAAGCATATCGTTTACACCTTTACTCGTAATAGTTCCGCCTGAAATACCATCCACATAGTCTCTATCAGATGTACTTTGTCCATGCTTCACCACAGCTATTGATTTAAACTCGCCATTTCTGATAAGTTCTTTATCAACAAATTGATTTCTAAATGCTGGGTAAACAATCTCAGCTCCTAAACCAGGAGTTTCACTATCATGACCATAATCGGTACCATAAACAGTACTTCCATTTTCAGAAAACGACATATAGCCCCAGATAGGACCCCATAGACCTTTACCAGTCATTGGGATAACATACAGCTTTTGTCCGTCAACTTCAGCAACAAATACTGGAAGCGCGTCATCGCCACTTTTTGCAACATCTGTTGCAAAAGCATAGTCTGTTGGTTCAGTACCCTCAGAGCCCTCCACCTTGCTACCATCTGCCTTTATTAAATAAGCATCTTTAATTAGTTCTGCATATTTAACCTCGGCATCCTTAGGAGTTGCATTCACGCGAAGCGAACGAAGAATTTGCTGCATCTTGTCGATATTTTCATTAGCAATTTGTCGCTCACTTAGAGCCTGGTGAGTAAACGCCAAACCCACAGCAACGATAATAACCATTACCGATGCATATATAATTGTGTATAAACTACTTTCTCTATTCATAATTATCTCCTTTCTATTTTACAGCTTTAGAGTTTGCTGCACGCTTCAGACGACGTTTAATATTGCCATCAACCACATAGAAATCAATTAGCGGAGCAAATGCATTCATAAATAATATTGCAAGCATCATACCCTCTGGGTATCCAGGATTGAATACGCGAATCAATACTGCAAGAACACCAATCAGAAATCCAAATATCCATTTTCCTTTCTCTGTTCTAGCAGATGTTACAGGGTCGGTTGCCATAAACACAGCACCAAATGCAAAACCACCAAGCAATAGGTGATAGATTGGAGGCATTTCCATCATTATATTAACAGCAACTGCATTCAGTAATAATGCCGTAGCCGCACCACCAGCAAACACTGACACCATAGTTTTCCAGCTGCCTACACCTGTAGCAATTAGGATGAGTGCACCAAGCAAGATTGCAAGAGTAGAAACCTC
>CAYTQG010000007.1:0-40777 GCA_964439965.1 uncultured Proteiniphilum sp. | reverse complement strand
TCCATCTCTTTTCTTAATTGATCAAGTCCAACGCGAATAATTTTTTGAATTTCCAGTTTGGAAGTATCAACAAACTCGCATAGTGCGAAATCTTCTGGCGCTACCTCATAAATTCCCAATTGCTCCATCTTATCAATGTTGAACGCAATTGTAGATTTGATAAGTTGTTCAGGCAAAATATCCATAGGGAACACCTTTTCATATTCGTTTGAAACAATTATAGCACGTGGACCACCTAGCACACGAGCATCCAAACGATACTCTTTTTGCAATTGTAGATATGTTCTACCAGCACTATATCGCTTTGGAGACAACGAAGCCCATCCTATAAATTCATGAACATCATCACCCTCTGGTATTACTGTGATTTGAGTGTGATTAGCACGCAAAGCTCCATTAGACTCAATTTTTGTACCTGTAAGCACATTACCACTTATGTAGCGTAAACTCTTATCAGTTACATTACCTTTGAATAGCTTACCCAACTCTGTACCAATAAGCATTTTGTGATATCCACCTTGCTTAACTTCCGAACCAGTTAGTGCAATCTTGCGAGTCATATCAACAAAGCCATTATTAAACAGACGACCAATTAGCACAACATCAGGTGCACTTAAAGTCCAAACTGTTTCGCCTTTGTTGACAGGAGCAATATGATTGATATGAACCCCCACATTACCTGCAGGGTGTGGACCATCAAATTCTGTTATAACTGCATTTTTAGCATCTCTTAAACCCTTGTTTTTTGTTTTGGGACTAATAGACAAATACACTTTCCCGCTTGTGAGCTTTGCTAGTGCATCAATACCTGCCTGCAGATTAGCCTCTTCTCCATCCACAATAAAGTCATAAGATGCTGCTAATGGCGCTGTATCAAAACCAGTGATAAAAATATCACGAGGAGCTACAGACGGATTTGCAACAATATCATAGGGGCGTTGCTTGATAAACCCCCAAATACCGGCTTCAAGAAGAGAAGTTTTTATCTCATCAGCTGATAGCTTGGCAACATCCTTTTTGCCAAAATCAACATATTCGATTTCCTTATCTGCTTTCACCACGATATCCAAGATACGTCGCTTAGCACCACGATTAATAGCAACTACTGTTCCACTTACTGGAGAAGCAAACAGCATATCGGGATACATTTTTGAATGAAACAGTGCTTGCCCTGCCTTCACGGTATCATCCACTTTAACGCTTAGCCTAGGTGTGATACCCTGATAATCTTCGGGCCACACATGAACGAACTCACTCGTCAAGCTTCCTCGGAGAGTATCCTCAGGTTTACCTAACAAGGGAATTTGCAAGCCTTTCTTAATTTTAATTCGATTAGCCATATTTAATCTGAAAAATAACTATTGATAATTTGGATATAATAAACTGTTAATGAGAGATATATTTTACCACTACCATAATATTAACAGAAATTTCCTTTTAATGTGGCAAAGATATGATTTTTAAATTCAAAAATGAAGTAATAAAGAAAAAAGTTATTGGCTTTAAGCAATTAAAACAACAATATATATACTTGCAGTAATGTTGTAGGAAATAATTGAAGAACAAACCCGTAGTAGAAATTCCGAAAATAGCACTATTCTTCCATGAGTATATGTTTTGTTTTCATACATTTGTAATTAAATATCACCAACAACAATGAAAGCATTTCTATATAACATAGCCGAAACATTCTATCACGAATTTGGGAACAACCTATTCAAACAAACTTTCGTATTTCCAAATCGTAGAGCGGGAGTTTTTTTCCAAAAGTATTTATCAGAAATAGCAGATGCAACAATTTTCTCGCCACAAATTATAACTATCCAGGAGTTGTTTTCTGCATTATCGAACCTACATTTAGCAGATAAAGTTGACCTACTTGTAATCTTCTACGATGAGTATATTAAGGTCACTAATTCTGAAGAGACTCTTGATGATTTCTTATTTTGGGGAGACATGCTCTTAAACGACTTCTCCGATGTTGATAAATATATGGTAGATGCGGGGCAATTGTTCCAAAATATTCATAATCTAAAAGATATGGAAGATGAGATGTCATACCTCTCAGAAGAGCAGATTAAAGCAATTCGTCAATTTTGGGAAAACTTCAACCCCACCGAATCAAATATCACAAAGGAAAAATTTTTAGCCACTTGGCAAGTTCTATTCGAACTATATGAAACATTTCGTGCAACACTTTCACAAAAAGGACTTGCTTATGAGGGGATGCTATTTAGAGAAATAGCAACTAAAGCAAAAAACAAAGATATAGCTAACTTTCCTTATGAAAGCCTAGTATTTGTTGGCCTCAATGCTCTCACCCCTGCCGAAATTGAGCTTCTAGAATATTTAAAAAACAAAGACATAGCCGATTTCTATTGGGATTATGACTCCCCTTTAATAAGAGATAAAAAAAACAGAGCATCTTTTTGGGTAGAAGAAAACATAAAGAGATTTCCATCTAAACTTGAGTACAATAAAGAAGAGTATTCATTGAGCAGTGAAAAGAAAAATGCCACCCTGATAGGTGTTCCATCTGGTGTTGGCCAAGCCAAAATAGTGAACCAATTACTAAGCAATCTAATTGATGATGACAAAATATCACAACCCAATGCAGGACTAAACACAGCTATTGTTTTACCAGATGAAAACATGCTTTTGCCAGTCCTATATTCAATACCTCAAGAGATTGAAAAGATTAATGTAACAATGGGGTACTCGCTTCAGCACTCTGCCGTTGCCACTCTTATAGCGGCAATTGCAACGATGCAGCACAATCTTAAGACCAACAAAAGCGATACAGTCATATATCACAAGTTTGCAATTTCTATCCTAAACCATCCGCTTATTAAGGCAGTCGTTGGCGACACCACTGACACACTAAAAGAGTATATCCAGAAATATAATCGCGTCATGGTTTCAGGAAAAGAGCTTGGCATCGACGAGTTTTTAAGTTATATTTTCACCCCCATCAAAGAGTGGGATAAGCTTTCGGAGTATTTGCAATATATCTTGTCAACTATTCACAAAAGCTTAAGAAGGGAGCGACAAGAAGATATTGAAAACAGTGGTGATACAAGAGCGGCAGATATTGAATTAGAATTTATAGTACAATACTACAAAACGATAAATAGACTTCAAGATTCCTTATCATCTGTAAAGCAAATTTCTGTTGAGTCTTACTTCAAGCTACTAAAGCAATTAGCACAAAGCATCAGCATATCATTTCAAGGCGAACCACTTTCGGGTCTCCAAGTAATGGGTATTCTAGAGACTCGTGTATTAGATTTCGATAACCTAATAATATTATCAATGAACGAAGGGGTTTTCCCACTAAAGAAACCAACCAACTCATTTATACCTTATACGTTAAGAAGAGGATTCAACCTTCCGACTTATGAACATCAAGATAGCACCTATGCTTACCACTTCTATAGAATGATCTCTAGGGCAAAAAACATTTATATGCTATACGATACACGTACAGAAGATATGCAAACAGGCGAAGTAAGTAGATACTTTTATCAAATGAAGTATCTTTATAGCAACCAGTTTGATATTGATGAGGTAATGGTAAACTACAATGTTTCTGCTCCTGAAGTAGATACGGTGTCCATTGAAAAAACTCCTGAGGTGATGAAGAAACTGGAAAGATTTACAGAAGGAGGGAATAAGTCACTATCAGCTTCAAGTATCAACAATTATCTAAACTGTCCACTTCAGTTCTACCTCACCGCAGTCGAGGGATTATCGGAAGAGGATGATGTTCAGGAATCAGTTGAAGCCAGTGTTTTCGGCACCATCTATCATGCTGTAATTCAACACATCTACGATAGATATAAGAATCAAGATATAACTCTCGACACCCTTAGCGAGTTGATTAAAAACAAAAAGCAAATATTAGACCTTATAGTAGAAGCATTTGCAGAACATTATTTCAAACAAAAGGATGCAAAAATAGAACTGACGGGACATCATTATTTAATTGCTGAAATAATACGCGACTATATAATTGCTACTCTTCAATTCGACAAACAGTACGCCCCCTTTCAATATATTGATTCGGAATATAAATTCAAGCTTGCTCACAAAGTATCCGATTCACTTTCAGTAAATATCAAAGGAAGCATCGACCGCATTGATATCCATAACAATACAATAAGGGTAATAGATTATAAGACTGGTAAAGGCGATCTTAATTTCAAGGAAATTGAGGATATGTTCGACTCTTCAAAACCTAAAAGGAAGTCGCATATACTTCAAGTATTCTTCTATGCTTTGGCATATAAAGATCAAAGACTCCCAGTCTCGCCTGGCATATATTATCTACGAGAAATATTTAAAGAGAATTTTGACCCACGAATAAATCACAACAACTCGCTTATTGACAATATTGAGCCACTAATGAATGACTTTACTAACAGGCTTGACCAACTTATTGAAGAGATATTCAATCCCAACATTCCATTCTCACAAACTAGCAATACCAATCATTGCAAGTGGTGTGCTTTTAAGGAAGTATGCAGACGATAGGAACATAATGACTATAAAAACAAAAAGGCCACCCAAACGGGCGGCCTTTCTTTATATATTTATGTATATATTATTTTCTAAAAGTAAGCATTGTAGATTAAGATACTTAATCTAAATGCTGCATCATGCACGTTGGATCTTAACCTGCTTGGTGCAAGCTTGATCTCAACGTTCTAATTCTGCTAACTCTATTTGCTTGATGAGCTACAGAACCTCTTCTGATATTCTCTTCCAAATACTTGATTTGTGAAAGAATTTCATTTCTTGATAGGTTTTTGATGTTCATAATTTGTTCCTTTCTATTAAAAGTTAATTAATGATCTATCGACAACCGATTACAAAAATCTTTTTTCAATATGTAATAACAACCTAAAACTGATTTTTAATAACTCGCTTGTCATTTAAATCATTACAAAGATAATACATTTTATATGTTATACAGCATAATATCGATTGATTTTACAATGCTCTTATAATCAAAATCTATATCTATGCATATTTCACACATACATATAGCCAAGAGCTATAATATCACCCCAATCATCATACAACATATACTTGTAATAAACAAATAATGTGCCAGAAATATTCCTGACACATCATTTTAAAAAATATCTAACCTTAAAGTAGTCTATTCTTATTTCTTTTTCCAAACTGTTGCTTGCAACATTCTATCTTCTGTAATACGAGATGACTTTTTGACAGATAATGCCATATCAAAAGGCTCATTTGTAAGTTCAAACTTACTCTCAAGTATAGACTTCAGTCCATCAAGTGATGTTACGGGCTCTCCATCCTCCTTAAATCCACCTATCCATTTATCACGTTTTGTTCTCTCCACATCCCAATCATAGGCAGATAGTATAACCAAGTACCCATTTTTATTTATTCTCTCATCAATGTGAGATAAGAATAACTTCGGATCGCTCAGTTCCTGAAGCACATTAGGAGCCACAATCAAATCATAACCTGTATAATTAGGCTTGATATTCATTGGGTCGGCCTGCATAAACAGAATATTATCCTTGCCCGACTCCAATCCATAATCTGAAAGTACTACATCTCTAAAGAAAACCAACTCACCCTCATCTTTCATTGTATATCTCATATATCCCTGCTCCTGAAGCTTAATTGGCATTCTTATCATCCTAGCCGTAAAGTCAAGTGCAGTAATATCATCATAATGCTGAGCAAGCTCAAACGCTAAGCGACCAGTATCTGCATTCAAGTCCAGCACTCTCTTTATATCCTTGTTCTTAAATATATTGATAAGAACCTCTGCCAAGCGCTTACCAAAAGTATCCTTATGAGAGAAGGTATCTCCCCAGTTATTCTCGCAAGAAAGGGTCACCTCTGGATCTGTTTCATAATCGGCACTCTGAATATTTAGTGGTGCATCCGATTGTATATATCTAAATCCTGCGTGCTGATAAAAATGTCTGCGGAATGCATATCGAGAATGAATTGTCGCCTCATTTCCAGTAGAAATCCACGAACCGCCCTTTATCATATTGTGCTTACCATCAAAGGTAGGAGTTGAAAAATCATCATAAAGCGGATGAACCTTGAAACCAGGAAATCCAGTTATTGGTGTCTCTGTCCAATGCCACACATTGCCTAATACATCATAAAAACCACCCTGTTTAAATTTATCAACAGGAGATGGTGAAGCCGCATATTCAAGATTGATATTACCAGGAGCTTTGTCCCAATCCATCACATCTTTTAGTCCAGTAGCTTCATGCAATCTGTACCACTCAGCCTCACTAGGTAGTCGGTAAGTCTCGCCAGTCTTAGCACTCTTCCAATTACAGAAAGCTTTTGCCTCAAGATAGTTCACCTCAACTGGCCAATTCCATGGCATATCTATCTCCTCGGCCACAAGTCGCAATTTATAATTATCACCATCCTTACGCCAAAACAGTGGCATCTCTGCTTTCTTAAATACACACCAGTTCCATCCCTCCTCAGTCCAATAATCTACATTGTGATACCCTCCATCTTTTATAAACTGCAAGAACTCACCATTTGATGTTAGATATTTAGCTGCTTTAAAGTCCGAAACCTTCTCTTCATAATGTCCATATTCATTATCCCATCCATAGAATGGGTGATCCATATTTTTTCCAAGACTCATTACCCCACCCTTCACATCAATAAGTTCATTTTCAGGTGCATCGCCCCTCTCAGAGCAAATCTCACCAAAGCGACCGCTCACCACCTCATCTAGGGGCAACTGCCTAATAAGCACCGACGATGTTTCAAGGTGTATGCGCTCATGCTCTATACCCATCATAATAATCCAAAATGGGTTTTCCCAATCTATTGGCATATTCAATGGGAGTGTATCTATAAGATTAAGAATTGCAGCCTTAGCCTCATCACGATACTTTCGAACCTCCGAAACTGGCGGCCACTCATAATGATTGCCATCTAGGTCGTCCCAACTCATCTCATCCACTCCAATTGCAAAGATAGATTCAAACTTAGGGTTTATACGTCTATCTATAATCTTTCCAAGATAAAGCTTGTTCACAAAGAATACAGCCGTATGACCCAGATAAAATAGTATGATATGACGCAAAGGATCGCCACGATGATAGAATATATCATCCGACTTTAGTTGAGAATATAGTTTCTCATGTATTGTCCAGGTCTTCAAAAAATAATCTCTAATCTCCTTTCGCTTATCGTCAGGATTTCCACTTCGCAGATCAATTGTATTTGCAAGTAACTCTTTCATTTTAACTCTAACGTGATTTTTTTATTAAACAATTACAAGTTCTAAACCAATTTAGCAAGATAAATCTTCTCCATTTCGAATGGATTGTTAGCATCCTTGTATTTGATTTGAGAAATTGTAGCAATAGGCAAAAAGCCTAACTTTTTATACAACAATAAAGCTGGTTTATTGTTTTTCCAAACTCGAAGAACAAAGCTTGAGTATCTACTCTTCAGCTTATCAACAGCATGAGTAATCATATGTGTAGCAATGCCTTTTCCACGATATTTACAATCAACCAATACTTCCGCTACATATAAGCTTTCATCTATATTTATGCCTTCAACCTCACCACTCGGATAATCTTTATCATACACTAATGGCATAAATAATGAAAAGCCCGCAATAGTATCCGCTACAAATGCTGCTACCCCAAACCCTTTTTCAATAATATCATGAATATTAGATTCTGCTACTGATTCAACAATATATTGAGCATTCTCACCCTTAGTAAAGGCATCCATATACATTTGCAACATATCGTTCTTATATCTAGAGTAGTCCTCCAGAGTTATAAAACGATATATTGCAATATGTTCTTCTTTAGTCATATCAACTACCATCCACCAGTGCGACCGCCACCGCCGCCACCACCAACGGAGCCACCGCCAAATGAGCCACTTCCCCAGTTGTTGCCGCCCGTGCTTCGTGGCTTCGCGGCACTCTGAGTAATATTGCTTGCAAGTGATTGCCTTAAGTTGCTTCCTAAGTTAACAGGACGCAACACAGTACCAGCATACCATACTGGAACATATGCATCTCTTGTTTGCATCGATTTAAGCAATGTTTTTTCAAACTTATCACCCCAAATCTTATCAACTTTCAATGCAATTGCATAAGGCAGTAGTTTCTCAAACACCTCTGGAGTTATCTCGGGTGGATTGAAAAACTGCATCTGCTTTTCTTCTGCTAAACTAATATACATTTTCAATCCCTCAATATCAGCCTGCATTTGAAGTTTCTCTTCACTATCTCGCTTAATCATATAAGAGTATAAAGCTAACCCTACCACCATTATGGGCAGACCAATAAGCATAGCTATAGCAGTTGACGATAATCTATTGATTGGAAAATATGCAAATACTCCTATCACACCTACAATAATAGCCACACTTATAGAAACAGATAATATCTTTTTAGGATTTCTCTTACTTATAGTAGAATATATGGTGTACAGAATAGCAGTAGCAATAAATGAAGGCAACACTATTCCAAATAGGGTAATATAAAGTTCGCTTGGCTCATTTCTTCCAAGTAAGAATAAGAGAAATATATAAACAAGCATTGCAAGCCAAGGCAACACTTTGTATTTATGATTATCACCTTCTGCCAACATAGCATTATGTTGCCTATTTAGCTCAAGCTGGTAGTTTAAGGTTGTCTTTTGAACCGTACTATTATATTTGCCACCTAAAGAAATCTCATCATTATCACTAAAAAATGATTTAAGCACAAGCGACTCCTCCTCAGGTAGTGTACTGTCAGCCTCTTTTAGTTTAACAAGCCTATACTTCTTTCCACCAAGAGAAAAAATCCCCTTATTCTCAATCTCTTCTATTCGCAAATAACCCTTAATAGCTAAGTTTATTATCGATGTTGTAATTAATGCATTATCATAACCCTCATCATATATCACTCCCACACTTGCCGGAGATAGTCCATGTGGTGGTTCAAACTGAGGCACCACAACGGGCTTTGGCGGGTTTACACCATGTCGGCGCCATGTACCCAAACTATAAAAGAAAATAGGTACAATAATAATCATATTAATAAACCATAGGCCCAGCTTATCCAATAATGAAAGAGCACGCGAAGCAAGTGTTTCCTTCACCTTTGGTTGCGCCACCACCCCCTTTTCAAATCCTACATAAACAGTCATCATCTCGCCAGGACGCAAGTTTTGTGTTGACGCCCTAAACACACCATCAGTAGAACTCTCAGAATTACAATTGCTATCGGTTGAGCCATAAGCCCCAGTATAACACCTATAACTTAGTATATTTGTATTATTAGGCAATGTGATATTGCAACTCACTTCATCAACGGGTCTGTCAGATTCGCCATTAACATTCCAGCCAAGCTCGTCAAACTCCTCATAAAAGCCCAATTGTCCAGCAGACTCATACACTATCTCGTATTCATAAAATCCCGGATTAAGTAGTCTATTCTTATCTCCTATATAAATAACTAGATAATCACCCTCACGCTCTGTAAAAAATGGCTCCTCTACTCCATCTTTATAAACCTCAATAATGTCATATTGAATTTTAATCCTCTTATTTTCACTATCAGTTCTAGTGCGAGGAAGTGAGCGCGCTATTCCTCTTTTAAACAGATCACCATCAGCAAATATCTTTATCTTTTCACTCACTCTGATTACACCAGATGTATCCACAACTATATCAGAGTGGTGTGTATATATCCTCTCCTCCTGCGACAGCAACGTCACAGGAAGCAACATTGTTAATATTAAACCTATTAAAATTCTACGCATTAAAACTTTATTTGAGGAACAGCCTTTTCAGCTTCATTCTCAAGTTCGAAGAAAGCAGATTTAGTAAAATTAAACATGCCAGCAACTATATTACTTGGGAACGTATCTATTGCAATATTCTTTTGGCGAACAGCACCATTGTAATACCTTCTCGACTTTTCAATATCACCTTCAATAGTGCCTAACTGCTCCTGAAGATGCATAAAATTTTGATTCGCTTTAAGTTCTGGATAACTCTCTGCCACCGCCATTAATCGCATAAGAGCACCGCTCAGCTGATTCTCTGCCGCCTCTTGTGCTTTCACATCGTGTGCCTGCATTGCACTAGCACGTGCTTGCGTCACACTATCAAAGGTTTCACGCTCATGGCTAGCATACCCCTTCACAGTCTCCATTAAATTAGGAATCAAATCATGACGCTTTTTCAGTTGAACATTAATCCCACTCCATGCCTCATCAACCAGTGTCCTAAATCGTACAAGCTTATTATAAACCGAAACGCCGTAAAGCAAAACAATTGCAATAATTGCAATAACAATAATCATACCCATAGTCTTTATATTTTTTTATTTTTATATTCTATCTGAGCTCAGCTCTCCTCAATACATTATACGCAAATTAACAAACAAAAGTTCACACAAATATCATTTTTATAGAAAATCATTATCTTTGTTATCAACAAAAACAAAATGATATGAAGAACTTCACATTTCAAAATCCAACAAAACTAGTATTTGGCAAAGGCAGAATAGCCAAACTCAATGAATTGATACCAGCAGACGCAAAGCTACTCATCACTTATGGCTTTGGCAGTGTAAAAAAGAATGGCGTTTACGATCAAGTAGTGCAAGCACTTGGAGATAGAGAATATATAGAGTTTTGGGGAATAGAACCCAATCCACATGTAGAAACACTTCGCAAAGCCATCGCACTTGGCAAAGAAAATAATATAGACTTTGTATTAGCCGTAGGTGGTGGCTCGGTGCTGGATGGCACCAAGCTAATTGCCGCAGGTATCGCATCCGACATAGATGCTTGGGATATAGTGCTTAGCGGATATGCTAAAGAGCAGATAGATTATGCTTCAGTAATGACAGTGCCCGCTACTGGATCTGAGATGAACTCGGGCGCAGTAATAACACGAGCCGAGACCAAGGAGAAATATTCTTTCGGTGGAATCAAATATCCATATTTTTCAATTCTCGATCCAGAGGTTACCTACTCACTATCCGAACATCAGGTAGCTTGTGGATTGGCAGATGCATACACACACGTGTTAGAGCAGTATCTTACCACCCCCAATCAATCACGCATAATGGATAGGTGGGCCGAGGGAGTACTACTCTCCATTATCGAAATTGCACCAAAGATTAAAGAAAATCCAAAAGATTATGACCTCATGGCAGATTATATGCTTGCCGCTACTTTGGCTCTTAATGATTTTATAAGAATGGGAGTTACAGAAGATTGGGCTACTCACCTCATCGGTCATGAACTAACTGCCCTTCATGGCACCACACACGGGCACTCGCTGGCCATTGTGATGCCTGGCACCATGCGAATAATGAAAGAGCAGAAGTGGGATAAGATATTACAATATGGCGAAAGAGTCTTTCAAGTAAATCAAGGCTCAGAAGAAGAACGAATTGACAAAACTATTGAACTCACAGAGCAGTTCTACCGCTCATTAGGTCTTACCACACGACTATCGGAAGAGAACATTGGCGATGAAACTATACAAACAATTGCAGATAGATTCAACGAGCGTGGCTTTGCACTTGGTGAAAATAAAAATATCACTGGCGATGTAACAAAGGATATTCTTATTAGCTGCAAGTAATAACTGCCAACTCAAGCAATAAAGGAGCCTCATGTACACACATGGGGCTTTTTTCATAAATATACTCACATTATTTATCAAAACCATAACCGATAAAACTATAATATATAAAGCTCTAGTTTTGAATTTGTTTATATATTTGTGGAAATATCAATATATATCAATATGAAGTATCTAATAATTGGAGGCGTTGCAGGTGGTGCTACCACTGCAGCACGTTTACGTCGCAACGATGAGAAAAGTTCAATCGTAATGCTTGAGCGAGGAGAATACATATCTTATGCTAATTGTGGACTACCCTACTACATTGGTGGAGAAATTAAAGAACGTAACAATCTATTTGTGCAAACACCCGAAACATTCGGCAAACGTTTTAATATCGATGTTCGCAATTTTAGTGAAGCAATAGCAATACATCCTGACAAGAAGGTTGTAGAAGTAAAGAACCTTCAAACTGGAGAGATTTATGAAGAGCCTTACGACAAGCTTGTCCTATCGCCAGGTGCCGAGCCAGTGAAACCCCCATTACCAGGAATCAATGATGAGGCAATATTTACAATGCGCAATGTGCCCGACACCGACAAAATCATGCAGTATATTGATGAGAAAAAACCTCGTCATGCTGTAGTGGTTGGTGCTGGATTTATTGGTCTTGAAATGGCAGAGAACCTTCATGCTCGCGGACTGAAAGTTACCATCGTGGAGATGGCAGAGCAAGTGATGACACCCTTAGACTACTCAATGGCAGCATTAGTGCACCAGCATCTAAAAACAAAAAATGTTGAGTTTTATTTAAATACTGCTGTATCATCATTCTCTAAAAAAGATGATCGGATATTGATTACTCTAAACACAACACGTACTATCGAAACCGATATGGTTATTCTATCCATTGGAGTACGCCCAGACACCAAGCTAGCCAAAGATGCAGGATTGAAAATAGGGGAGGCAAACGGAATAGAGGTAAACAAATACCTACAAACATCTGACGAGCACATTTATGCAGTTGGCGATGCTATAGAGTTTACAAACCCCATAATTGGCCGCAAGATGATTACATATCTTGCTGGACCCGCCAATAAACAAGGAAGATTAGCAGCCGACAATATTGTACGAGGTAATAAGAAAGAATATAAAGGAGCGATTAATACCGCCATTGCAAAGGTGTTTGATCTTACTGTTGCATCGGCTGGTATGCCAGGCAAAATGCTGGACAAGTTTGATGTTCCACATATCGATTCCATAACTCATGCCACATCACATGCAGGATATTATCCTGGTGCACAGCCAATGACTATCAAAATATCATTCTCACCCACAGATGGCAAACTACTTGGGGCACAAGTGGTAGGATATAAAGGTGTAGATAAGCGTATAGATCTATTCTCCGAAGCCATACGTAGAGGCGCCACTGTGCACGATCTTGCAGAAATGGAACATGCTTATGCACCACCCTACTCTTCAGCAAAAGACCCTGTGAATATAGCAGGAATGGTGGCTGAAAACATATTGGATGGAACAACTAAGATTGTTTGGTGGCGCGACCTTTGCTCAGATGACTTCCTCCTAGATATTCGCACACGCGAAGAATACTCTTTAGGAACAATTGGTGAAGCTAACAACATACCTTTGGATGAACTTCGTGATCACTTGGATGAGTTACCCAAAGATAAGCGTATAGTGGTATTTTGCGGGGTCGGCCTAAGAGCACACGTTGCATATCGTATATTAGTGCAAAGTGGATTTGATAATGTAGCCAATCTGTCTGGAGGATTGATTACTTACGAAAATGCAAGCCAAAAACAGAGCAACGAAGACATCTTTGAGAAAGATTACATTGGTATCGACGATATGATATATAGAAAGCAAGAAGCGGCTCCAGAGCCTATATTCACTTTTGATGCTATCAATGTAGATGCTTGCGGATTGCAATGTCCTGGTCCTATATTAAAACTAAAGGAGGAAATGGATAAAGCAGAAGAGGGGCAACAATTAACCATCACAGCATCCGACCCTGGCTTTTATAGAGATGTGCAAAGCTGGGCTAAAATGACGGGCAACAAAGTGATTGATGTTCAACAAAGCGGTGCCAACATTGTGGCTACTCTACAAAAAAGCACTAAAGATAAGACAACTACACAAGGAGCTGCCTCATCAAATGAGGGAACAACGCTCATATGCTTTAGCGACGATATGGATAAAGCACTAGCCACATTTGTGATAGCAAACGGAGCAGCAGCAAGTGGTAAGAAAGTATCAATATTCTTTACTTTTTGGGGATTAAACGTCATTAAGAAACAGGACAAACCATCAGTCAAAAAGGATTTCTTTGGTCGTATGTTTGGCTGGATGCTTCCATCGAGTAGCTTAAAGCTTGGCTTATCGAAGATGAATTACTTTGGCAAGGGTGGTTGGATGATGCGCATGATTATGAAAAAGCGCGGAATCGACTCACTTGAAGGCATGATTGAATCGGCAAAAAAGGCGGGCGTTGAGTTCATCGCTTGTCAAATGTCAATGGACGTTATGGGCATTAAAGCAGAAGAGCTAATGGATGGTGTAAATATTGGTGGCGTAGCTAACTATCTAGAGAGAACCCAAGACTCAGGCCTCAATCTATTTGTATAAGTACTATATGGTGAGTGCACAAGAATGCTAACAATTATCTTTATAGCAAAAAGGATATGAGCCTAGGCTCATATCCTTTTATCATTTATAAAAATATCGTTAGCTTACTAAAACTCTACAAAGCTAAGGTTCTTGTCAACCAAGATACCCTTCTCAGCCTTCAGATTATATTTAACATCACGTTTGGCCTTCAGTTTTATCACAAACAACACATCGCTACCTTCGATATACTCCTGCTTTCCAACATTAATAAATGTAGGGTATAAAACTTTATCGCCATTCGAGTGCAAACGATCGTTAGTGAAGTTATCCATCTGTTTCAGGTTTGCCCCTTCTATATTAATATACTCATAATCTTGCTCGCTATATGGAAGAGCAAAATTGAAAGCATTTACAGATACCAAGCTATCGCCACGAACGATTATTTCAACTATCTCATCTTTGGTGTATGATTTCTTGTTAGCCTCCAAAACTAATTTACCAGACACTGGCTCTATCTTTTCTCTACGATTCACACCGCCATCCAATTGTGTAGCTACAACCGAAATATCATATGCATCAATGCGACCATTCTTATTGATATCGCCATTGCTCACGTATCCCTCAAAGTCGGCATCACCCATGCGCAAGCCTGTATAATTGAGATATGATGTTAGGTCGTTTCTATCAATTAATCTATCATGATTTATGTCACCTGGCAAATAGCTTTCAGTGCCTGGAACTTTAAACACATACATCTCGCGACCAGAACCAAAGTCTCCAACACCCTGCTCTACATGTACTTTCACATATCCAGCCGTTGGCTTATCTGCAAACTCAAACACCTTTGTATCGCCATTTCTATCCCACTCAAAGTTGCCCGCCTCAATCCAATCCTGATTATTGTGGCTATAATATACTTTACCTTTCAGCAAAATACCATTACCACCATCAGTGCGAGGTAGATACTCTATCTTATCAAGCTCATTAATAGAATGTAAATCGATTATGATATCAAAGTTCGAAACCTTAGTACCCCATTTTGTATGCCACATATTACCCTCATCACGGTCAAATAGTTTACTGATTTGACTGCCTGGTTGGTGCTCAGCAGTGCTACTGCCTGTAATACCTTTAATTGCAAACTGAAGTGGATCAGCTTTTGTAGTTGCACCAAAGTTTGCCCATTGCGAAGCACCAGCTCTATTTACTGATCTAACATCGAATGCATATTCTGTTTCAGCACTCAGGTCTTCAAACAGCAACTCATTAGCAGTAATTGTAGAATATAGCTGGTCTTCAAACATTATTTCATAATAGTCAGCATTTGCTACACGCTCCCACTTCGGAGTTAGCGTATATGCAGTTGTTTCTTCCTCATCTACGGTTATATTACTGGGAGCAGCCAAGTCGCCAAACTGTCTTGTTAGTCTATCAACTGGCTCAAACGCATATCCTTTAAGTTCCAACGATACACTATTGGCCACAATATCTGTGGATTGAACCTTAACCACAAGCTCAGGATTTTTTATAATCTCAACACTTTCAAACTCGCTTCCAGCTGTTGAAAACTTGTTGAAATCTGGCTTTTCATTATAGTAGTATAGGTTCGAACCATCGTTAAGCTCCTCCAATGAGTTGGCTTTTTTCAATTTCACCTTCTTCTTTCCTATGCGAGCCACCACCTTCTTAGGCATCTGAGTTGTATTAATCTTAAACACGGTAGCCTTTTCAGTCACCATACCCTCATACGAACCTTTAGTGGTCCCCACATTTATGTTCACTCTATTTTTAGCATCAAGTTCGGACGTGATAACTGTTTTTGCACCCTTTCCAAGTTTATACTGCTCCGTAGTTCCGTCATCATCATACTCCACAAATGATGATTTTCCATAAGGATAGATATCGTAGATACGTACACTCTTATCTATTTCCGAGGGAGTATTATTTGGATTCACCATTGGGATAATAGCACCACGCTTTACAAACACTGGAAGTTTCCAAATCGGAGCCTCAAAGTTATTTATAATTCTGCCACCTTCATACTGCTCGCCTGTTAGATAATCTACCCACAAACCCTGTGGCAAGTATATTGTATTTCGAACATCGTTGCCCTCATCATCAACTTTAGTCTCTTGATAAATAGGAGCCACCAAAAAGTCGGGACCAAATAGGTACTGATATTGAGTTGACTTACCCAAAGTATATGGATTAGCTTCATGTAAAAACATCGCCCTAATCATAGGCATTCCATCCACCGCTTCATACGCAATACTATACTGATAAGGCAATAGCTCTGATTTCAGCTTCAAATAGTTTCTATTAATAGAAGTCGCAATCTCTCCCAGTGCTTGTGGATATTTTGGGTTAGCACCCCAGCCATCCATATTAAGCTCCATCGGTGAGAAGGTTTTCCATTGGAAATCTCTGATATTAATAATTGGTTTTTTACCTCCAAATATACCATCCATATCAGAAGTAATATTTGGTTGCCCCGACAAACCCGAACCTATATACGTAGGGATATGAAAGCGAATATACTCCCACAAACCACCGGTTTGGTCGCCCGACCATACACCGGCATATCTTTGAGTTCCAGCCCAGCCATCAAGAGAGATAATAAAAGGGCGAGCATTATTGCCATACTCAATCATTATCTCGCCAGCATCGGTAATACCATTTAATCCAAACGAATAGCCAGGTCCTACCCACGCAACGTCAGTTTTTAGCACCCTCACGCCTGCATCACGCACCTCTTTAACAATATCACGTTGCAATAAAGGACGGATAGTATCAATTGGATGTAAATCAGACTGTGTCCACAAACCTATTTCCACACCACGGCTTCGGGCATAATCGCCAAAGCTTTTAAGATTTGCCACATTACCATCTAATGTTTCCGTTTGTCCATAACCTGCACCATAGCCATCATTTGGCAATACCCATCCTAGCGGCATGTCGTTATCTAAGTATCTGTCAACAACTGCACGAGCCGAAAACTGATAGTTATCAAACTCTCCGTTTAGTGATTCGCGTACGCCTCCGTTATCTTTCTGACTCTCTTTATATTTTTTACCGTCCTCAAACAGTATGCCATTCTCATCTTCCACCCAATAGTCGCGATTATATGCATTTAGGTGTCCCTGATAAAATCCAAACTTTGGTATCAACACAGGATTTCCAGTAAGCTGATAGAAATCATTAAGCAAAGCCACAGCCCCATCACTCACCATAAAAAACATATCCAGATAGTCGCTCTCATGATACAGCTCCACCTTGCCCTTTTCAGTAGCACCGAAGTCATACTTACCTTTTTTGAAAGTGTACCACATAACGCCGTATCCATCTGTTGACCAATAGAATGGCGTTGGCGAAGCCACTCCGCCATCAGTCCAGCTGTTTTGATTTTCGATAGATATTGCCTTACCCTTATGTGAGAAGCGTCCGTTTTGAACACCACCACCATAAAAATATTCATTATCGCCTTCAGATAATGTAATAGTCACCTTATCCTTCTCAAACTCTATTGGCTCTAACGAGCGAACCACCACATACCCCGATTGTAAGTTAGCTATCTGAAACAGAGTACTCTCTTTATCAAACACCACCTGTATCATATCGGTGGAGATAGCTATCTGGTTGCCGTTTGTTTCTACGTCAATCTTATCCACCCCCCTACGAGGATTCGATACTAGTATCTCAGCCTCAGGTTTTGCCTCAGGCGAGCGCATTTCCTTGCCAGAATCGTCTCTGAAAAGCCTGAAAATATTGTTGCCATAAAAGTCTAGCAACATATTTTTGCCGTTGTTTAATTTCAACTCCACGGTAGTTGAGTTGATTTTCTCTGCGCTCTCAATACTTACTGGCTCTGGCTCGCCAGTTTGCGCATACACACCACTTGCAGAGCCCAAGCTTGCTATACCAATCAAAATAGCAAATAGGGACCTGAATAACCTCTGTTTTCCTTTCATCTTTGTTTGTTTATAGGGATAAAATCTTTTTAAATTATCATCAAGAAGGATGATTTATAGCATACTGCCCTTATAATTTTGAAGATACAAAACTACAAAAAATTACACTTGTTTTTCGTGCTGGTTTATTTTTAGATTGTAAGATATAATAGTAGATATTAATTTTTAAGGAAGAGTAGATAATCTATTTTTCCATTTTCTTCAGAGTGGCCTCAATAGCCTTATCGGCCTTTCCGTAATTAAACTCAAACCCTGCATCTATTACCTTTTGAGATGATATTCTACTTCCACCCAATACCATATCGGCAGCCTCACCCATCACCATCCGCATAACAAATTGAGGTACGCGAGGCATAATAAATGGGCGCTTCATTGCTCTTGCCAATTTTCGCATAAACTGGGCATTGGTTGTATAGTCGGGTGCTACGGCATTGTAGGTGCCATTCATCTCTGCATCCTTTATAGCTTTTATGTAGATGTTGCATAAGTCGTCGATATGCACCCACGAGAAATATTGAGTGCCCTTACCTAAAGGCGAGCCAACAAATAGCCTGATTGGCAACATCATTTTTTTTAGTGCATCGCTCTTGTGCGATACCACAAAGCCCGTTCTTATTTTCACAGTTCTCACTCCCAAATCTTGCCAAAACTTATCGGCAGCATCTTCCCATAGGCGACAAGTTAAGCTAAGAAAGTCGTCGCCCTCTAGCTTATCATCTTCATTATATATATTATCAGATATATCGAGGCCATAGTAGCCCACTGCCGAAGCAGATATAAACGCTTCGGGTTTTTTGCCCAATACCTTGTATGCATCAAACAATAGCTTGGCAGTGAGCACGCGACTATCTATAATAGTTCTTTTGCGCTTTTTAGTCCACGATTCATCGCCCAAGTTGGCACCTGCCAAGTGTATTATATAGTCAGCTCTTTCCAAAGCCTCCTCATCTATGGTGCCATGTCTATAATCCCACTTATAGCGAGGTATTTTGCCCTTCACATAGCGCTCGCGGCTAAGCCATATCACGCTATAGCCCTCCTTAGTGAGGCGCTTCGTAAGTCGCCGCCCCACCATTCCCGAGCCACCTGTTATTAATACTGTTTTCATAACGAGTATATCTTATCTTCTATTCCCACTCATCGCTATCATTATATAGTATAGAAGTGTAGCCAATGAGCTTAATGCTGCCACCACATAAGTGTATCCTGCCCAGCGTAGTGCATCTGCTGCTTGGCGGTGATTGCTAGCGTCGGTAACGCCTGCATTGCTAAGCCACCTCAAAGCGCGTGCCGAAGCATCTATCTCAACTGGTAGTGTAACAAAACTAAACAGTGTGGTAAGGGCAAACATACCAATACCTAACCACAAGAGCTGTGGAAACGTGCTTGTCATTAGGATACCTAATAATAAAATCCATGTAACCCATTTTGATGATGCGCTAACTACTGGAACCAAAGCCGAGCGAAGCTTAAGCGGTGCATAGCCCTTGGCATGCTGAATGGCATGTCCCGTTTCGTGAGCTGCAACTGCTGCTGCCGCTACACTGGTGCTATCATAAACCGGTTCGCTTAGGTTAATAGTTTTATTGGTAGGATTGTAGTGGTCGGTAAGTTGCCCACGCACCGAAATCACTTGCACATCGTATATGCCATTGTCGTGCAACATCTTTTCGGCCACATCGCGCCCCGTCATTCTATTGCGCAATGCTATTCTTGAGTATTTCTTAAACCTGCTTTGCAGCATACCCTGAACCACAAATCCAAGCACTGCAATCAAAATCATCAGTATCCAAACTCCTGTTGTTGTCATAATAGTTTCGTTTTAATATAATATATTTCGTTCTTTATGATTATAATATCAAAAAGCGTACCACAATTATTATTTCTGTCAACTTTATTTTTTTCTTACCACCCCCGTAAGCATTGGCACAAAACTATAGTGCCCTGCACTGGTGGTGCTAAATTGGTCTTCATCAGTCCTTTCTATCACAAGCATTTCTTGCAGCTTTACACCTACAGGCACAACCATTTTGCCACCTATGGCAAGTTGCCCCACAAGCTGATTAGGAACGGATGTGGCACCACATGTCACAAGAATTCTATCAAATGGTGCATTTTGTGGCAGCCCTTCAAAGCCATCCCCAAACACAAAGTTGACATCGGGCGCAGGGTCTAATTTTGCTACATTGGCTTGAGCTACTTCATATAACTCTTCTATTCTTTCTATCGAAAATACTTTACAATCGAGCTTAGCCAAAATAGCTGCTTGATATCCACTTCCACCACCTATCTCCAGAACTTTCATTCCGGGTTTAGCATCCAACAAGTGCGTTTGTAGAGCCACAGTGGTGATTTGCGAAATGGTTTGTCCCGACGCTATTGGCAGTGGTCTATCATCATACGATTCCTCTTGCTGAGAATAATCCACAAAATAATGTCGCGGCACAGCCTTCATAGCCTCTATAACCCTTGGTGATATAGAGTAATCTGCCGCTATTTGGTTTAACACCGTATGCCGCATACTTTGTAGAAATATTGAGTCTTGTGGTTTCATTTTTGTTACGTTTTATTCTTTCTCTTTATCTTCTGGGGTTTGCCCCTCATCATAAAGCTGAGTTTTATTACTTAAGTCATCAGCTTTCTCCTTCTCTCTAGCCTTACGCTTCTTCCGCATTGTTTCGCGTCGCAAGTAGCTTGCCCTTGCCGGATTTACTCTTCTATATAAAAGCACCTGAAGTTTGTAATGAAGCTCGGGGTGGGTGCTAATTTCATACGACTCGTTGAACAGTTTTAAAAATCGTGCCAAATCTTTATATACTGTCTCTACCTCCTCCCTTCTAAGTTCATTGTTGTACCTCCCTGATATATCTATATCTCGCTGCGTTATTAATCTATTAATCTCCTCAAAATTTGAGAATAGCTTCTTCACCTTTTTTGTAAGATTAAGCTCCTCAACTGCATCCCTTATGGTCTCATTTTTATCGTACCTTTTCTTTAAGAACATAATCTCTTTCGTCAACTTGCCTATTCCAAGGTCGTAGTGCCGTTTGCCTACTTTCGATATCCATTCACTTACTATGCGAGTAGGATGAGTTATTGGCAATTCGTTATGATTAGTTTATAGATGCCGAGCTATTGTTTTTATAAAGGTCACAATATTTTTCTGTTCGCTATGCAGCTCATTTATTATCTCAGTATTTTTGTGTCCTCGCTGTATTTTCTCGGCCATCACCATTTTTCCAGATGACTCCATAAATCTCTGACGCGATTCTATCATATAATCTGTTTCGCCTAACACATTATCAATTATAAAGCGGATTGATTTTATCATCTCGTAAAACTGAGGCAACGATATGCGCAACAACCAGCTATATCTAATCTCTTTCAATTTTGGTTTCTCTTCCTTCATAATATAAACGATAATAAGCTATTTTGGTTTTTATATAAATATTCTTTGACTAACTAATAACGATTTGGTTTGTGCCATCCATAAACTTTGAGACACAAAACCAAATTTGGTTTCACCCATATAATCTCTTTGAATGCTAAAACCAAATCATATTTATGCCATATAAAAGTATTGATATACTAAATTGAACTTGGTTTGTATCATAAAAAATACAAATATAGTAGTTGTATTGTTACAATAATGCTATTCATAAATGAATGATATTATTGTAGTGTTACAATAAGACCATTCACAAGTGACTGATATCATTGTAGCGTTACAATAAAACTAAACATAAATGATTATAGTTATTGTAGCGTTACAACATCTATCATCAAAAGTTTTATAATAGGAACCAAATTCAATTGGAGTTCTACAATATGTTTTATGGACTAAACTACATTTGGTTTTGCAACTAAACGGTTTTAGATGGCTAAAACCAAATCCTTTTAAGGGTTCCATGAACTTATATGACCAAAACCAAATTTGGTTTTGGTATAGAAAGTTTTTTTATCTGTTTTCCAAGTATAAAATTATAGATACAAGCTTTATTAGTTGCTAAAAATAACAATGGAGAACATCCTAATATTAAGTCTTTTGACCATAAAGAGAAAAGAATGGCTGAGGCTATTGTATTTTTGAGAGAATTGAAACGGAAAAGAGAATTAGAGAATGACTAAAAAAATGACCATAGAAGATATATTTGATGATGATGAATTTGGGTTGCTAAATGAAAAAGCCAAAACTTCATCAGTAAAAACAAATGAAGATCGACTAATCGATTCATTTGAAGAAATTAATGTTTTCTTTGATAAACATAAGAGAGAACCTAATGACTCAAGCATGTCTGAATATGGATTACAAGCAAGACTAAAGAATTTTCGAGAAAATGAAGCACAAAAGAAGATTCTAAAACCCTTTGATAGGCATAATCTCTTAGGTTATGTCGAAATGGAGGAGCAAACCTTGGATGAAATTATGGACGATGATGATTTTGGTTTATTGGACACCGATAATGATTTAGATATTTTCAAATTTAAACATACCCCTCAACAGCAGGATAGGGCAGATACCGATTTTGTTGCGCAGCGTAAGCCCCTAAAAGAAAAGGAGTTTGCAAAATATGAGGATATGTTTATAAAGGTTCATATAGAAATAAAAGAAGGAAAAAGAAAAATCGTATCTTTTAGTAATTTAGAGCAGCATCTAAGGGAAGGACAGTTTTATGTGGCAGATGGCCTGTTACTCTATTTAGAAAAAACCAGCTGGAGGCGTGAACAAGATAATTTGAATAAAAACACATTACATAGAAAGGATGGTCGAACTAGAATCATTTTTGAAAATGGTACAATGAGTAATATGTATTATCGCTCACTTGGAAAGTTACTCTACAGCAATGGGAAAATGGTTACAAATACCTACCAAGGAATAGAAAAAGAATTATTTATAAATTCAGGCTTATTGAAAGAAAAAGACATGGAGTCAGGGTGGTTATACATTCTCAAAACTAAATCTACAAATAAGGAATTAGCAGGAATTAAAGACCTCTATAAAATCGGTTTTACCAGTGAGCCTGTAGATGATCGCATCAGAAATGCTAAAACGAAGCAACTTATCTATTTGCAGATGTTCAAAAAATTGCAACATATCAGATTTATAACAGAAATGCAGATAAATTAGAAGGTCTTTTACATCGTTTTTTTGCCAATGCATGTTTAGATATTGACTTGTTTAATGAAAAAGGACAAAGACTAAACCCAAGGGAGTGGTTTGTAGTACCCTTTTATATAATCGAGGAAGCAATACAATTGATTTTAAATGAAAATATCATAAATTACGAATACAATCCTTTGACTAAAGAAATCAAATTAAAACAGAGCTAAGCTATAGCTAAAAGCTTTATACATTTGTAATTGCTCATAATTTATTTCCGATTTGGATTATTCGCTACATCTGGTTATTTCGGTCTATTAGTGGCATCATTTGAACCGAAAAGTTTGACCGTAATAATCAAAGGGCCAGCATATAAAACATGCTGCCCCTTATAAAGAATGGTTTGTGCTATTGATTGTTTACAATCGCAGTCTGTTATCTCATAATAGTTTGTGAGCGATTGGGACCTACTGACACTATTGCGATAGGAACACCTAAGCTCTCTTCAAGAAATGAGAGATAGTTTTTGAATTCGGCGGGGAACTCATCCTCTGATTGCATTTTTGTCATATCGGTTTTCCAACCGGGTATATCTTTATAAACTACCTCTATATTTTCATCTACTTCGTATGGAAATTGTGTAACTTCTTGTCCATCTATTTTGTAGGCCACGGCAGCTTTAATGTTGTCAAAGTTATCGAGTACGTCGCTCTTCATCATTACCAACTTGGTTACACCATTTATCATTATTGTATGGCGTAGTGCTACAAGGTCTATCCATCCGCAGCGGCGTGGGCGACCAGTTACAGAGCCAAACTCGCGACCAATTTTTTGCATCTCGGTGGCATTGTCATCAAATAGCTCGGTGGGAAACGGTCCGCTACCTACGCGAGTAAGATATGCTTTGAAAATACCGAACACTTCGCCAATTTTACTTGGGGCAATACCCAAACCGGTGCATGCACCAGCACAAATAGTGTTGGACGATGTAACGAATGGATATGTACCAAAGTCAATGTCCAAAAGCGAACCTTGAGCACCCTCAGCTAGCACGCTCTTTTCGTTATTAATAGCATTGTTGATATAGTTTTCAGAATCGATAAAGGTAAACTCCTTTAGCTTTTCGATACCTTCGAACCACTCTTTCTCGGCTGCTTTTAGGTCGTACTCAAAATTGTAGTGTTTAAGCATATCCACGTGGCGGGCAACTGCTTTTTTATATTTCTCTTCAAAATTGTGAAGTAGATTGCCCACTCTAAGTCCATGGCGACTAATTTTATCTGTGTATGTGGGCCCTATACCTTTTCCGGTAGTGCCTATTTTTTCGCTACCCATCGATTGCTCCATTGCGGCATCCAAAAAGCGGTGTGTAGGCAGTATAAGATGTGCTTTTTTAGAAATCAACAATCTGTCGGTTAGTGGATGTCCTGATTCTTCGAGTGCATCAATCTCTCCTTTAAATAGTGCAGGATCGAGAACCACACCATTACCAATGATATTGGTTTTGCCTTGTTGAAATATTCCTGAAGGAATAGACCTTAAAACATATTTCTGATTTTCGAACTCGAGAGTGTGTCCCGCATTGGGTCCCCCTTGAAAACGGGCAACTATGTCGTAACTCGGAGTAAGTACATCCACAATTTTTCCTTTACCCTCGTCGCCCCACTGAAGGCCTAAAATTACATCTACTTTCATTTTTTGTTAGTTGTTAGTTACCAAAGCATTGTTTAGCTTGCCACTCGTAGTATTGGGCAGCAATCTGTATGTCTGTTCTGGTTGTCTATTATTTTATTTTTGTATTTCTTGTTTTTTGCTGATCTGTTGTGTCCTGATTTTTTGCTGCGTTGGCTTTTTCTCTCTCTCTTTTTAGCTTTGTAACAGCCAAGCGTCTTTTAAATTCGCACTTGCTACATATCCCATATAGATGAAGGCGGTAGAAACCCACTTTGAATTTTCTGATTTTGCGCTTCATCGAAGGATGAAAAACATCGCCAAGTCCATCAACCCGTTGCACAGATCCGCACACGATGCAAATGATATTGTTGTGATGATTATTGGAATATGTGCACTCGTAAACCGGATCGTTATTGCCAAATTGATGGTGCACCACCAAGCCGCACTGCATGAGCAGCTCCATCGTGTTGTAGATAGTTGCTCTGCTTATATATATTTTTGAATCGATAAGTGTCTGGTTCAACGACTCGATATTGAAAAAGTCGAAACTGCTATAGATAAAGTCCAGCAGGATATATCTTTCCTTTGTTTGGCTCAACTTATGTATGGCCAAATAGTCAGTAAAAATATCCCTTACTTCTTCCTTAAGTTTTTGACTGTTATCCATTTGAGCAAAAATAATATATTTAAATGACTTTCCTAAATATTTTTTGCAGTTATTTTATTGTGTCGGAGTGATAAAAAAATGCAGGGAAACAAATATCACTTTCATTGTTGAATGAGTCGGACGTGGTGACGTAATAGTAATACGCCTTATCATCCTTTTCGGGAATATACTCGAATATAGTATCACGCAGTCCGGTAGCTAATAGCAAGTCGCTATCAGAAGTAGATAGCGAGCTGATATCGCTCCGATACACATTGTACGTAACGCGCTGTGCGTTTTCGGGCTTTTGCCAACTAAGTTGAAACAATCCTAAGTCCGAAATCTCAGCCCTAAGATCGTTAGGCTGGCTTGGCACTGAGTCGCTAAGCCATGTCATGGCAGGAAGCTTTGCCGGCTTTTCGTAATAATGAAACAGCGAATCGAGAATACCCTTCGTGTTCGACAATACATTTTCAGTTCGGAAGTATGATTGTCCCTGCACTGTTTTATTTCGAGTATAGTTTATCTGTTTAAGAATATCATCCCTACTCCAGTTTAGCTCAAGCATCTGATAAGGAGCTAAGCCAGGAACAAAGATTCGGTTGTTAGAGTTTTCCATCCAATCATCTACAAAGGGATAGAATAGTTTATCCTTATAATACATCATTGGGTAGATGGCGTCGTGTTTTCCTAACTTCATCCATTTACCAGCATCTTGATACACAGTTTCGAGGGCAGTCCAGCCATGTCCATTGCCACCCAAAGAGCGATATCGCCCAAGTGGCGAACTGCTTACTTGCACCCACGATTTGGTTTGCTTTACCCAATCGTACGTTTTAATTACAAACCGGGTGATATTGTCGCGTCGCCAATCTTCTTTATTCTGTCCTTTTCCATATTTGCGATATGTGTCGGCATCAGGAAATGCCCCCTTATTGTCGGGATATCTAATATAGTCGAAATGAACGCCATCTATATCGTAATTCGTAACAATCTCTTTCACAAGGGACAAAAGATAATCGTCTGTGCCAGGGATACCGGGATCGAGGAACCACTCGTTTTTGAACTTCTTCACCAGATTGGGTTTCTGTTTAATTGTTGATTTTGCACCCAAACTTCTTACATGTCTATCGCCTCCTAAGGGGTAGGTTACAATCCAAGCGTGGCATGAGAGGCCTCTTTTGTGAGCTTCCTCAGTCACAAAGGCAAGTGGATCGAATAGCGCGTTGCCGTATCTATCGTGAGCAACTAATGAGGACATAGGCTCGATGCTCGATTTATACATAACCTCGCCACGACCACGTACTTGAAACAAAATGGTGTTGAAATTGTGTTTTTTAAGATTATCGAGAATGTCTATAAGCTCTTTCTTTTGAGCCTCTGCACTATTTTTATTGTGGGGCCAGTCGAGACCATAATTTGTGGTAAGCCATACGGCTCTAACCTCTACGGCTGGAGTTTTTGCGGAAAGGGGCTTTGCCCATATCAGAATAGAAATAAGAACAAAAAGATATATTTTATTCATTTATTCAAACAAATGCATTCTTAAAGGTGCAAATTTAAAACAAAATCAGGGTCAAAATACATTTTTTCTGAAACTTAACATTATTAATGTAGATAATATGGTTTTCTATTTACGTCCTGTGATGTCGTAAACTTGTTTTCGCTTTTGTAGTTCACCCTCAAAATCGAAATTCAAATCGTGTAGCTTGGCATCATTGATGTTAAATACCCAACCGGCAACGCGCGGATATCCATTTCTGTAATACGACTTTTGAACCTCTGCAAATTTCATCACATTACGGCACTGTTCGTAAACATTAAGTTCCACTAATCGGCGGTATCTGCAATCCAAATCGGCAATGTTGTCTAATTCGCTCTTGTGGGTGTGGTAAACATCTCTGATTCCTACCAACCAGGGGTTGAGTACTCCGTAATCGTTGTGTTGCATAGCTGCCTTCACTCCACCACACTCATAATGACCACAAATGATAATAAACTTGACATTTAGATGCTCTACCGCATAGTTTATAACAGAATGAACATTCAAATCGGTGTTAATTACCATATTAGCAATATTACGATGAATAAATACCTCGCCCGGCTTAAGCCCCATTATCTGATTGGGATGCACCCTGCTGTCGGAGCAACCAATATACAGAAAATCGGGATGCTGCTCTGCTGCAAGTAGCTGAAACAGTTGGGGGTTGTGCTCTTTGTTGCGAGCTATCCACTCCTTATTGGCTTCAAAAATCTGATCGTACTTTTCTTGAATATCCATAGTTGTCCTTATTATTTGTGTGGCATAAAGATACAATATGTGAGTTTAATAGTGCAAAACAATTAAGAACAAAACTTTATTTAGATATTATTTTAACACAATCGCATTCAAAACTTTAGGTTATCACCAAAACTTTATGCCATTATTATTGTAAGCCTAAACTTTTAATTCTATTTTTGCAATAATAAAGAGAACTGAAATAAAATTCAAAAGCAAAAAACTAAATCTATGGACAATCTATTACTTTTTAATTTAAATGGTTGGGAGATTCCTATTATTGTACTTGTTATCTTAATCCTATTTGGAGGAAAAAAAATTCCAGAATTTATGAAGGGTTTAGGTAAGGGTATCAATAGCTTCAAAAAGGGACTCAACGATATCGAAGATGAAATAAAATCAGATCCCAACGATAACAAATCATCAAACTCTAGCAACTAGATATCTCTCGAGCTACAAAACTGAGAGACTATAAAAACATTATGACTTCGAAATAACTCTGAGGAAATGCTTGGAGTCTTTTCGAAGTGATTATATATTTACATTCAGCCACACATGAAGGAAAAAGAAATGTCGTTTTGGGACCATCTAGAAGAGTTTAGATGGACGTTGATAAGAATTATTATTGCGCTATTGGTTCTATCAGTGGCGGGATTTATAGTTATTCCTTACATTTTTGATTCGATAATACTGGCACCACGCACTTCCGACTTTATAACCTATCGTATATTTGAGAAGGCTGGCGAAGTGCTACCATTCTTGCCCGACTTCTCGGCTGATTCATTCGACATTGAGCTGCTCAACATCAATATGACGACGCAGTTTATGACTTATATATCCACCTCGTTTTCATTTGCTTTATTACTCACTATTCCATATATATTATACGAGCTATGGAAATTTATAAGCCCCGCCCTTTACGAGAATGAGGCAAGGGGAGTAAAAAGAGCCTTTGGCTTTGGTGGTGTTATGTTTATAATGGGTTGCTTAGTGGGATATTTTATTGTGTTCCCGCTTATCTTCCGATTTTTGATAACCTTTGAGCTTAGCGAATCTATTAAAAATACTATCTCATTAGATTCATATATGAGTAACTTCTACACTCTGATACTTATCATGGGTATTGTGTTTGAGCTTCCTTTGGTATTCTGGTTGTTATCAAACTTAGGACTTGTTTATAAGTCTTTTTTCCGCACATATCGTCGCCATGCTATTGTGGCATCAATGGTTTTAGCAGCACTGATTACACCATCAGGCGATCCATTCTCGCTATTTGTAGTTACAATTCCTATCTATATGCTTTGGGAGTTGAGTGCATTAGTGGTAAAGAAAGATCCACCTGAGGATGAAGAGGAAAACTTGCCAGTTGTTAGCGATTAACAATGGTTTTGCCAAATGGTGAGAACGCAAGCCTCATCAGTTTGAAATGCTGATTACCAAAAGGTATTCCGATAATGGTGATATAAAAAAGAAGGCCAAACAATAAATGAGTGAGGGCAATAGGCAACCCGCCTACAAAGAACCATATAATATTCATAATAAAAGAGAGGCAACCAGACGAAGCCTTACTTTTTACAACTCGCTTATTGAATGGGAATAGTGCCACTTCGGCCAGTTTTAGCGACTGCAATCCGAATGGTATTCCTACAATGGTAACCATCATAGCTACACTCGAAATAATGTATTCGATGGCAATAAATATACCACCGAATACAACCCATATTATACTGCCAATAGTTCTCATCTAATAGCAATAACTTCTATTTCGACCATACAATTCAATGGCAATCCCTTTGCGGCAATAGCCGAGCGTGCAGGGAAAGTTCCTTCAAATTGCTTTGCATATACCTCGTTCATATCAGCAAAGTACGACATATCTCCTAAGAAAACTGTTGTCTTCACTATATTATCTGTAGTCAAATCAGCCTCCTTAAGGATTGCTTTTATATTCTTGAAACACTGTTCGGCTTGCTCTTTCACTCCACCCTCAACCAGTTTTCCTGTAGCAGGGTCCATAGGTGTTTGTCCCGAAATAAACACCATTCCGTTAACTTCAACCGCTTGGCTATAAGGACCAATAGCAGCGGGTGCATTTGATGTTGAAAATACTTTTTTCATGTCTATTTATTAATATATATGTTATGATTGTTATTTAAACTGCAAATTATGCTAGTCCCCTTTGGCGCACCACTTCGTAAATCATTACCCCAGCTGCCACAGAAACATTTAGAGACTCAATTGTTCCGAATTGTGGAATCTTTACCAACTCATCACTTATACGAATAATCTCGTTTGAAACACCCACATCCTCGGCCCCCATTACTATAGCTACGGGATCGGTATAGCTAGCATCTGTGTGTATTGATGCAGCCTTTTCAGTAGCAGCAACCACTTTGACACCGCTATTCTTCAAAAATGTAACAGCCTCTTTCAAGCTATTTTCGCGACATACTGGTATTGAATGCAGAGCGCCTGCGGAGGTTTTCACAGCATCAGCATTTACCGATACACTTCCACGAGCTGGTATTACAATAGCATCAACACCAGCCACTTCACACGTACGAGCTATTGCACCAAAGTTACGAACATCGGTCAATCCATCAAGTACTAATATAAAAGGATTCTTGCCCTGCTCGTATAAGAATGGTATAATCTGTTCTATTTTTTGATATGTAACTGCCGATACAAATGCCAATACACCTTGATGATTCTTACGTGTAATGCGATCAATACGCTCAACAGGAACCCGCTGCATAGGTATATCGTAATACTTTAGAACCTCCTGCAACTCTTTGAAAAGCTCGCCCGAGAGTTCGCGTTTCACTAATACCTTATCGATATCTTTTCCGGCTTCAGCCGCTTCAATAACGGCACGAATGCCGAAAATCATATCTTTTGCTTTCATTTATATTTCTATCTAATTCTATTTTTATTGTTTGTTATTTAGCCTCAAGCATCACCTTGGCATTCTCTATCGCTTCGTTGGTAGTTTCAGAACCACTTAACATTCTGGCTATCTCCACCACACGTTCCTGACTGCTTAGCTTGCGCATAAATGTGGCTGTGGTATCAGCCGTATCTTCTTTGTAAACTATATAGTGCCCCGATCCTTTGGCTGCTATTTGCGGTAGGTGAGAAATAGTTATCACCTGCATATCAACCCCCATTTGTCTCATAATCTCACCCATCTTATCAGCTATCTCGCCCGAAGTACCGGTATCTATCTCATCAAATATAATGGTGGGTAATGCAGCAGCACCAGCCATCATTGATTTTAAGCACAACATAAGCCTCGAAATCTCACCACCCGATGCTATTTGTGAAACTGGCTTTAAAGATACATTCTTATTAGCCGAAAACAGGAAGTTTACATTATCCTGCCCCGTAGAGTCGGGCGTCGCCTTTGGTGTAATTTCGCATTTGAATTGAGCATTTAATATGCCCATATATTTTAGTTTCTCTTTTAATTCTATCTCAATAGATTTTGTTATCGACTTTCTTCGCAAGGTTAAAGCCTCTGCCTTAGCCATCATTGTGGCATGTGCACCTTTAAGCGCAAGCTCTAATTGCTCTATTTTATCATCAAGCGATGTTATATTTCGCAACTCTGCCTCTATCTTATCTTTTAACTCTATTAGCTCTTCAATGGTTGACACTGAATGCTTTTTCTGAAGTTCATAAATCAAGCTTAGCCTATCTTCAACCAGTTGTTGCCTATTGGAATCGAAATCGATGGACTCAAACAATTGATCAGACTCTGATGATACATCCTTCATATCGATATAAGCCGATTCAACTCGTTGCACCAATTCTGTAGATCTAGGGAATACTGGCTCAATATCTTTTAGTTTGTCTAATATCTCACGAAGAGATTTAACAACCGAGCCCTCATCACCCGACATTATATTCACCACCGAGTAGAGAGACGACTTTATATCCTCGGCGTGAGTAATAGTTTCAAGTTCACTCTCAAGCTCCTCTTGTTCGCCAGCTTGCAGATGTGCCACTTCAAGCGCATCTAATTGGAAGTTTAGATAATCTTCCTCCTCTTTGTTTCTTTTAAAATGCTCCTGCGCCTCGTGTAGTTCGCGCTTTAGTGAGCTATATTCTTTAAATGCAATCTTATACTCTTTCTTTTCCTGTTTCGATTTCGACAAGATATCAACAACATTAAGCTGATAAAAATTATCATTCAAAGATAAGTTTTGATGTTGCGAATGAATATCTATAAGACGATCACCCAAATCGCGTAGGTCAACCAAATAGACGGGCGAATCGTTTACAAAGGCTCTCGACTTACCATTTGTCCATATCTCACGTCTGATGATGCACTCATCTGAGTTGTACTCCCAGTCACGCTCTTCAAACAACGACTTTAAATCATATTGCGATATATCGAAAGTGCCCTCGATGGTGCATTTCTGTTCATTTTGTTTTATAAACCTGCTTTCGGCACGCTGTCCCAATATAAGGGATAGTGCACCTAATATAATCGATTTTCCCGCACCAGTTTCTCCAGTTATAACAGAGAAACCTCTATCAAACTCGATATCTAACGAGTCGATAAGTGCATAATTTTTAATCGAAAGTGATTTTAGCATAATTACGATGTAAATGAAATATATTAGTTACGCGATTCATTTTTGCAATCTATCAATCTGATTACCCCGAGCTGGATAAAGATTATAAAGTATGTCAACAACCTCTCTCCTCTCATCACGATCGGATTTGTTAGCAATATCAACAACCTCATCCAACTTCGAATCACCAAAAATAGAAATCAAAATCGAGTTTGGTTGTCTTGATTTTATAGCGGTGAGTTCAGCGAGCGAAGTTACAATATTTTTACGTCCCTCCTCCAAATTCGAAGCCATTTCATCTAATCCTTTTCGATGATATTGATACCACATATGCCTGAAATTTTCGAGAGATGAATTGCCAAACGCCGCAGCAAGCGATGATCGCGATCTTGAGTCGGTAAAGCTACCCCACTCTGCCGAGTTTACAGACTGAGCATTTGTAGCAATTGTCATCATGTTTTGATAGTACGGTGTGCCCCCAAGTGGCGACATAGAATCGAAATCAACACCAAGTATTAGATAAATATAATAAGCCAAAGTTGACGTAAGGTTATTATCAAATCTATTCAAATCAAAGTCGAGCGGCTGATGCTCAAAGTAATCAAACGACAACCTTGTGTCGCGATAGTTTATCATTGGTGAAGAGTAAGTAGAATTAAAAACAGGTCTTTGAGATTGAATATACAACTCGCCCTTGAACGATGTGGCCGACAATGCTTCGCTAATTATCAAGGTTATATTGCAATCTATCCTTTCATTAGAGTTGAAGCCAATGTTTGTCCAATTACGATTATTGATAAACGTATTCAGTTCGTTTTCTAGGGTTTGCAATGCTTGTCTGCTCGACTCCACCTTACTGCTATTTATTCTTACTCTAGCATTTATCTCTTGTGCCAGCATATTTGACGAAGTGCAAAGTATCAACAGCACACTAATCAGTAATCGATAATTATATTTAATCATCATTTTAACAGCGATCGATAGAAGTTTAATTCACTTTGCAGCGTATCTATTCTTTGCTGAAGCTCCCTCACCCTATCAAGCATATAGTAAAGCGCCTCTATCCCTTCAGCATTTATATCCATCTCGTTGTGCCATCTCACAAATTGCTCAAACTCTTCAAGCTCGTTGTATTCAACAACTCTCTCCTGCGATTCAGTCTCCAGAACTTTTATCAGCCCTAAGTCGCAAAGCGAATCGATAAAAGATTCCTTAACTTGATAGATTCGTACGCACTCTCTGTATAATATTCTGTTTTCACTCATCACTTTTTAAGTTTTGATAGTTCTTCAAATAAGTCTCTCTCTTTTGATGAAAGAGATTTAGGTATTTCAACTTTCAATGTTACTATAAGATCTCCAAACTTTCCCTCTTTCTTATAAATTGGGAACCCCTTACCACGAAGTCTCACATTAGATTCGGGTTGTGTGCCAGGTGCAACCTTTATTTTCACCTGTCCATCAAGAGTGTTTATTGTAGCCTCGCCACCCAATACTGCTGTATATAAATCGATGTCGACGCTGCTGTATAAATCATTATTGAGACGCTTGAATCCGGGTTCATCCTCAACAATAAAGGTGATGTACAAATCACCATTGGGACCACCATTCACACCTGGCTGACCATAACCAGAAAGTTTAATCTTTTGACCATCGGCCACACCAGCGGGAATAGTTATTCTGATATTCTTACCCTCAACAGACAGAGTTTGCTGATGCGAGTGCATGGCTTGTCGCAAACCAAGGCGTAGCTCAGCCTGGTAATCACCTCCTTTGTACTTACGATACGTTCTGCCACCAGAACCATGAGTAAAACCACTACCAAACATAGAATGGAAAAAGTCTGAAAAATCTGAATCGGAAAAATCACCCTGAGTATAGAAAGTTTGCCCACCCCGCTGAGAGCCCCACTGCTGTTGCTGCTGATACTGTTGCTGTGCTTTTTCATACTCCTCGCCGTGCTTCCAGTTCTCACCATACTTATCATATTTGGACCTCTTGTCAGGATCGCTTAGCACCTCATTAGCCTCATTTAGTTCTTGAAATCTTTGCTGAGCCTCTTTATCATTAGGATTTAAGTCGGGGTGCAATTTACGCGCTTTCTGTCGATATGCCTTTCGTATCTCATCAGCGGTTGCATTTTTATCAACCCCCAAAACTTTATAATAATCAATATATGCCATTTCTTAGATTTATTCTGTTTCCACAAATGTAACAAAAAAATATTCAATGCTGTGTTAATAGAGTCCGAACTTATGGTCAGTCACCTTAAATTCTGTTCGTCTATTTATTTGATCCGCCTCCTTTTGTTGCTCCTCAGTAAGCTTACCTACAAACTCTTCTGATAATATATCCCCAATATTAAGAAAATCAAAACTCTCGGCTATCTGTTTTGTCACCTCTTTGGGTTGAAGCTTGCCATAGCCCGCAGCAGTAAGCCTCTTAGGATTAATACCATTAGCTATCAGATAGTCCACCACCGCTTGGGCACGGCGTTGCGATAACTCTTCATTATACTCCTGTGTGCCTTTTCTATCAGTATGCGCTGATAACTCAATAGCAATATTTGGATTGTTATTTAATATCTCAACAAGCCCATCGAGGCCTAATTTAGATTCTGACCTAAGTGTAGCTCTATCAAAATCGTAAAATATATTTTCCAATACCACTGGTCGCTCATAAGGCGTCATCTCAAAATCTATATAGTAGGTTGTATCATCATCAACCTTGGTCACATTTAGTTCTCTTTTTTCATTCAAATATCCATCACGTGAAGCTAAGAAGATATAGTCAACATTTGCGCTGGCATCAAAGCCATAAGTTCCATCTTTTTTAGTGGTAAACTCACGCTGAAACCCATCATTGCCAATCACGCTAACCAATACACTGTCTAAAAACTCATCGTTATCATCAACTGCAAACCCCTCTACCCTAATTTGCACATCGGGGAGCTCGAACGAATAAATATGATCGCGCCCTCTCACATCATTTCTATTTGAGCTAAAGAACCCTTTGGTTTTGTCCTTTTCGAAAGTAATACCAAAGTCATCCATTGAAGAATTAATTGGTGCTTTCATATTTTGCACCCACCAATAATCTCTACTCTTATCATACACAGCCTCAAATATATCTAATCCACCATAGCCTGGGTGTCCGTTGGACGAAAAATACAGAGTAGTATCATTTTTGATATATGGAAACATCTCATCACCGGGTGTATTAATTTGTTGGCCCATATTTTGAACTGATACAACACTATTGTCAACCATATAGGCACGCCAAATATCCTTACCACCATATCCTCCTGGCATATCAGAAACAAAATACAGCCACTCTCCCCCAGCTGATATAGATGGATGTGCAAACAGCGATAAAGAATCTTTAGCAGATATCACAAACTCTTTACCAGCATTCCAGCCGCCACTTCCACTGCGCCGCGAATAGTATATTTTGGTTGCAGTAGGCTCATCATACGAAATGGGCGAGAAGGTGTAGTAAATATAATTGTTATCACTGCTAACGGAAACAACTCCCTCATCGCTCTCTGTATTAATTTCCGACTCCAATATTTCAGGACGCTTCCATTCTCCTTTGTCGTTCTTCTCAATTACAAATATATCGTTGTTCTTAACCCCCGTAACATCGCTAACTTGTTCACCACGTGCTTCATTTCTCGAGGATGTTATATAAATAGTATTATCATTGTGTGCCAACATTGGCGAAAACTCACTCCTGTTGGAGTTGAACAGCTCCATCTGCTTAACAATATATCTACTCCTTGCCTCCTTATTATTCAAAGCATTCTCAGCACCAGCAAGGCCAGCCTGTGCCACAAATGATAAACTATCAATTTTCAAATAATCTCTGTAAGCATCCGAAGCTTGTTGATACTTGCCCTCCATATGCAACATCTGTGCATAACTAAGCATCATCAATGTATCAGGATAGTTGTATCTGATAGCATTAGCATAAGCATTAGATGCCCTTGATGGATTATTAAGATGTTTATAAGTCTCAGCCATTTCATATGCAACCACCCCTCTCATTGCTCGCTGATTGGGCTTGAGGCTTCTATAATAGTTGCGATACGTTTCGGAAGCAGCATAGTACTCCCCTCTTAGGTACTGTGCCCTTGCATCGCTTAAATTAGACTCGGCACAACCACCTAATAACAAGGCGAATAATAATGCAATTACAAATATTGAATTTAGTTTTCTCACACAAATATCCTTTTAATTATAAACTGACAAACTATTTAAATATTGTGTGCACCGCATGTATAAATACAGATTAGGTAAGCACCAAATAGTAGTAAAACAAAAAAGGAGAAATCTTTCGACTTCTCCTTTTGTATAAAATATGAGGTAATCCTACTATTTTACTTTCTCTACAATAGCTTTAAATGCTTCTGGGTGATTCATAGCCAAGTCGGCAAGAACCTTACGATTAATATCGATACCATTTTTGTGTAGAGCACCCATCAAACGTGAATAAGACATTCCATTTTGACGAGCTGCAGCGTTGATACGCTGAATCCATAAAGCTCTAAAATTACGCTTTTTGTTTTTTCTATCACGATAGGCATAAGTTAAACCTTTCTCCCACGTGTTTTTGGCCACTGTCCACACGTTCTTACGTGCACCAAAATAGCCTCTTGTTTGTTTTAATACCTTTTTTCTTCGGTTGCGAGACGCAACATGATTTACTGATCTTGGCATAATGTTACTTGTTTGTGAATGTTAGCGTTCTCCGTATTGAGAATCTTTGGGGCATACATCCTGTTAATAAATCGTTTGTTAGAAAGTTGTGAGAGTAAATTACTTCAATCTCAACAAGTGCTTAATGTTGTTTTCGTCAGCCTTGTGAACAAGACCAGTGTGAGTAAGATTTCTCTTTTGCTTTTTGGTCTTCTTTGTCAAGATGTGACTTTTATAAGCATGCTTTCTCTTGATTTTTCCTGTTCCGGTAAGGGTAAACCTTTTTTTAGCACCGGAATTAGTCTTCATTTTTGGCATTTTGCTGTATTTTATTTTGTTTGTTATTTTATATCACAGACAATATATCTGCAAAGCTTTTCAACTACCTAATAGTCAAAAAGCTTGCAAAGATAATGTTTATTTTCTAATTAAGCGACAAACTGTCAGCTCAAAATAAATATTTATAGTTTATTTCTATTTTATTTACCTGCAGTTTTCTTTGGAGCCAGCATAAGAATCATTCTTCTACCCTCTAATACGGGCAATTGCTCAACTCGTGCATAGTCCTCAAGATCATTCGCAAATCGAAGCAACAATACCTCTCCCTGATCTTTAAATAAAATAGAGCGGCCCCTGAAAAACACAAAAGCTTTCACTTTTGCACCCTCTTCCAAGAAGCTCTTCGCATGTTTCAGTTTGAAGTTATAATCATGATCATCGGTTTGTGGACCAAATCTAATCTCCTTAACTACTACTTTAACAGCCTTAGCTCTCTGTTCCTTTTGCTTTTTCTTTTGTTGGTACAAGAATTTTTGATAGTCAACAACTCTACACACCGGTGGTTTTGCAGTTGGCGAGATTTCCACCAGGTCCATCTCTAAGTCAGCTGCAATTTGCAAAGCCTCTTTAATAGGGTAAACACCCTGTTCAACATTGTCGCCAACAAGTCTTACCTCGGGAACGCGAATGCGCTCATTTATCCTATGTTGGTCTTTAGTGTTTCTAAAGTTATTCCTCATTCAGATATTATTTATCCTTTCTTTATTATTTTGTTTATATATTAATTTTTATTCGTTTATTTCTATTGATGGGCTCATCATCTTTTCCACCTCTTTATTAATACGTTCTGCAAAAATAGAAACTTTTTCGGTACCTTGGTCACTTCCACCCTGTTTTCTTACTGATACCTCTTCATTCTCAGCCTCTTTTTCGCCTACTATTAATAGGTATGGAATACGTTTCAACTCATTATCGCGTATCTTTCTTCCTACCTTTTCGTTTCTATCATCCACCTCAGCACGAATATCCTGAAGCTTCAGAGATTTAGCCACTGAGTATGCATAATCATTATACTTTTCGCTCACTGGCAAAACAACTGCCTGTGTAGGTGTAAGCCACAACGGGAATTTACCAGCAGTGTGCTCAATAAGCACAGCCACAAAACGCTCCATCGATCCAAATGGCGCACGATGTATCATCACCGGCCTGTGCTTTTGGTTGTCGGCACCAGTATATTCCAACTGGAATCTCTCTGGTAGGTTGTAGTCAACTTGAATTGTACCCAATTGCCAACGACGACCAAGCGCATCCTTCACCATAAAGTCGAGCTTAGGACCATAAAATGCAGCCTCGCCAAGCTCCACAGTAGCCTTTAATCCCTTCTCCTGGCATGCCTCCACGATAGAGCGTTCAGCTTTTTCCCAATTCTCGTCCGAACCAATATACTTCTCCTTATTTTCAGGATCACGAAGTGATATCTGAGCTTCAAACTCTTTAAAATCGAGAGCCTTAAAGATAATGAAAATAATATCCATTACTTTCAAAAACTCATCTTTCACCTGCTCGGGAGTACAGAAAATGTGAGCATCATCTTGAGTGAAACCTCTTACCCTTGTAAGGCCATGTAGCTCACCACTCTGCTCATATCTATAAACTGTGCCAAACTCAGCCAGTCTAAAAGGCAAATCTTTATACGATTTTGGTGTTACCTTATAAACCTCGCAGTGGTGCGGACAGTTCATTGGGCGCAACAAAAATTCCTCTCCCTCCTCTGGTGTATGAATTGGTTGGAACGAATCTTTTCCATATTTAGCATAGTGTCCAGATGTAACATACAACTGCTTGCCACCAATATGTGGAGTAATAACTTGCTGATACTCGAATTGCTGTTGGATTCTCTTTAGATATTCCTCAAGACGCAAACGAAGCTGCGTTCCTTTGGGCAACCAAAGAGGCAAACCCGAACCCACAGTTTGAGAAAATGCAAACAATTCAAGCTCGCGACCAATCTTTCTATGGTCTCTCTTCTTTGCTTCCTCAAGCATCACCAGATACTCATCCAGCATTTTCTTTTTAGGAAATGTTATACCATACAAGCGAGTAAGCTGACGACGATTCTCATCGCCACGCCAATATGCACCAGCTACACTCAATATTTTTACTGCTTTGATATATGATGTGTTAGGCAAGTGAGGACCGCGACACAAGTCGGTAAAGCTACCTTGAGTATAAGTGGTAATAGTTCCATCTTCTAACTCGTTGATAAGCTCTATTTTATAGTTCTCATCGCGCTCGGCAAACATCTCAAGCGCATCCTTCTTAGAAATGCTTTCGCGCACAATGTTTTCCTTAGCAGCAATAAGCTCCATCATCTTTTTCTCGATGCGTGGAAAGTCCGAATCTTTAATAGCAACACCCTCTCCTGGATCAACATCGTAATAAAATCCATTCTCGATAGCAGGACCTATTCCAAACTTAATGCCAGGATACAATTCCTGCAGAGCCTCTGCCATAAGGTGAGCCGAAGAGTGCCAATAAGCATGCTTACCCTCAGCATCTTCCCATTTCAATAAATTAACAGCCGAATCCTCAGTTATGGGCCTAGTCAAATCCCACGTTTCTCCATTTACGCTAGCAGCCAAAACCTCTCTAGCTAATCTAGAGCTTATACTCTCGGCAATCTGCATGCCAGTAACACCACTTTCGAATTCTCTAACTGAATTATCAGGAAAAGTAATTTTTATCATATATTTTTTTGCAATATCATTTTTAGAAATGCAAATGTAGTGATTTTGTGAAACATAGCACAATAAAACTAAAAGAAAAATGTTTCGCAAGGGGTGCTAAAGCAATCATTAGTCTCTGCTTTATTATAGTAGCTAGTTTTTATTACTCATCTCTGCCTTGTGCTTGTTTTTTACAAATAAAGCACATTATCAGAAGCGACACAACCCCTCCTGCTAATGTCGGCACAAGCATTGATGCTATTAATTCAGGAACAGTAATATTGGCCAAAGCAATATATAGCATCACTCCAACAAACAGATAAAAAGGCATAAAGCGATTTACCTTTCTGCCACGATAGGTTAAATTGAAGAAAAGTAGATATATATAGAGGACATACGACTTGCATTATCTAGTAGATGCAAGATACACAAACTATTTTGATAAAAAAAACATAGGTAACGAACCAATTGCTTATTTGAGACCACGAAAGCTGCACAAAAAGACTACACATTCAGGCAGATTGTGTTAATTAATCAATACGTCGAATAATCAGTTTGCAAATATTCACA
>CAYTQG010000006.1:2522-56098 GCA_964439965.1 uncultured Proteiniphilum sp. | reverse complement strand
TGTTACTTGAAAGATAAAGTGTAGGTATTATATGCAGGATATAGATATACTAATCCAAAATTCTAAACTTCGCATACTTAAGCAATAACTGTTTTTGACCTGCTGATTCAAAATTTACAAAAGCACGCTTGTTTGCTCCTGATTGCTCAATTTCTGACACCACTCCTCGCCCAAATCTTTCATGCTCAATTACATCACCTTCCTTAACCCTTAATGCCTCATCTGACATGTTGGTGTCGGATGAAAAATTGTTGCCAACTACTTGGCTTTTGCCTCTACTGTAACCCTGTTTGCTAGACATAGTATTACTTTCAGATTTCATAGTATTCCGCATTGGTTGAGATTGTTTCATTGAGCCCCAGAATCCATCTGATGATTCTCCCCGAGTATCAAACGATTTTGCAGAACCTGTCTCCAAAAATTGTGTGTCTATATCATTAAGAAATCTACTTGGTCGGGTGGCATTAGTTGTGCCATTTCTAAATCGACTCCTTGAATATAATAAAGTACATGTTTTTTTGGCTCTAGTAATTGCTACATAAAAAAGTCTTCGCTCTTCTTCTAAGCCCCTAATATCATTAAGGGACATAGAGGATGGAAAAAGATCCTCTTCAACTCCAACAACATAAACATGCTCAAACTCCAAACCTTTTGCCGAGTGTACAGTCATTAATGTAACCCTCTCTTCGCTTGATTCTGTATTCATGTCTTGATCGGTAAGCAAAGAGGATTCGGCCAAGAAATCAATCAATCTAATACTTTCATTACCCTCTTCTTGACGCAACGAAACAAATTCCTGAATCGCATTTACCAACTCTTGTATATTCTGAGCTCTACTCATCCCTTCAGGAGATAAATCCTGATATGCCTCTTTCATTATACCAGTCTTGGTAAGTATATCTTGTGCCATTTCATAGGCATCCATTGTTTCATCATTATTTACAAAATCAGTCATTAGCTGTAAAAAGGCAGTGAGTCTTTTGGTAGTCCCGGCGTTAACTTTCAAGCCATAATCAATTGGCGATGAGAGCACTTGCCACAAACTAACATTATGCAAAAGAGCGCATTCTGATATTTTTCCTACTGTTACATTTCCAATACCTCTTGTAGGATAGTTGATTACTCTTCTGAAAGCCTCCTCATCTCCAGGATTTACAATGAGACGAAAATACCCAATAACATCCTTAATTTCTTTACGTTGATAAAATGATAGTCCCCCATATATTCGATATGGTATGTTTTTTTTACGCAAAGCCTCTTCAAATCCTCTAGATTGTGCATTTGTTCGATACAAAATGGCAATATCGGTATATGACACATGACTTTCATTTCTAAGTCTATGTATTTTATTACTAACAATAAGTGCTTCTTCAAAGTCAGAAAATGCGCCAATAACTTCAAGCTTATCTCCAACTTCATTTTCCGAAAAAACATCTTTAAATATCTGCTCTTTGTTTTTCTTTATCAAGCTATTTGCAGCATTCACAATATTTTGAGTAGAGCGATAATTTTGCTCTAATTTAAAAATACGTGTATCAGGAAAAGATGATTTAAATTTAAGGATATTATCAATATTAGCACCTCTAAACGAATATATACTTTGTGCATCATCTCCCACTACACAAACTCTATTATGAATCTCACTCAATTGCTTAACAATCAGGTGTTGTGAAAAGTTGGTATCCTGATACTCATCTACCAATAAATATTGAAATCTGCTTCGATATCCTTCTAAAACATTGGGATTGTCACGAAACAAAATATTAGTATTCATTAGTAAATCATCAAAATCCATACTATTACCAGCCTTCAATCTATTTTGATATGTTTTATATATCTCTGCTATATGTGGCCTTCTTGATAGTGAGTCATATTCCATTAACTCCTTATTGCTGGCATACATTCTGGGAGTGACCAGTCCATTCTTAGCTCGCGAAATTTGATTCAGCACAGTGTTTGCTTTATATATTTTATCATCGAGCTGCTTTTCCTTTATAATTAATCTAATCAAATTAGCTGAGTCGGATGAATCAAAGATTGTAAAATTAGACGTAAAACCTATCTTCTCAGCTTCATTTCTAAGTATGCGCGAAAAAATAGAGTGAAACGTTCCCATCCATAATTGTCTAGCCTTTTTTTTACCTACAAGTTCCGAAATACGTGATTTCATCTCTCTTGCAGCCTTATTGGTAAAAGTAAGAGCCATTATGTGATACGGTGGCAAGCCCTGATCTAATAAGTATGCTATCTTGTAAGTAAGTACCCTAGTCTTGCCCGAACCTGCACCGGCAATTATTAGTGATGGTCCGTCACAAAACTCAACAGCACTGCGCTGGCTATCATTTAACTCTTTAAGAATATCGTTCATTTATATGATGTGATTTTTACAATACTATTTGAAAACCCAATCTAATTATCTCTGAGTTCGCGTTAAATAATATTACAATTATGCCCTAGAACACAAATAACTAGATTTGAGTTACAAAATTAGCATAATATGCTTGAATTTAAAAAAGCAATATCAGTTTATATACCCCGATATTGCTTTCATTTTTATATTAAAAGTATATTACTTTTTTACTGCTTTTTATCTTTCAAAGCGTCAAATATCAGTTGTTCAAGCTCATCAGCCAATTCGGGATTATCTTTAATTACATTTTTTGATGCATCTCTACCTTGAGCAAGTCGAGCATCTTTGTAACTATACCATGACCCACTTTTTTTAATTACATCCAGGTCTGCACCTAAATCTATAATTTCTCCTTCTCTAGAGATTCCCTCGCCATACATTATATCAAACTCGGCTTTACGGAATGGAGCTGACACTTTATTTTTCACAACCTTTACCCTAGTAGAGTTACCCAATATCTCATCTCCATCTTTTATAGCTCCTATACGACGAATATCAAGTCTTACAGACGAATAGAACTTAAGGGCATTACCTCCAGTTGTAGTTTCGGGGTTTCCGAACATTACACCTATCTTCTCACGCAATTGGTTAATGAAGATACAAGTTGTATTTGTTTTACTAATTGCCGAAGTCAGCTTTCTAAGTGCTTGCGACATCAATCTTGCTTGAAGCCCAACGTTTGAGTCGCCCATATCACCCTCTATCTCTTTCTTAGGAGTCAGAGCTGCAACCGAGTCCACTACAATGATATCAACAGCCGAAGATCTAATTAATTGTTCTGCAATTTCTAAAGCCTCTTCACCACTTCCTGGTTGAGATATAAGCAAATTATCAGTATCTACACCTAACTTACTTGCATAAAATCTATCAAAAGCATGTTCGGCATCTATAAATGCTGCCACTCCCCCAGCCTTCTGTGCTTCAGCTATTGCGTGTATGGCTAAAGTGGTTTTACCAGACGACTCAGGACCATAGATTTCTATTACTCTTCCACGTGGATAGCCCCCAACACCTAATGCGGCATTAAGCCCAATAGAACCTGTAGGGATAACAGCTACTTCATCTACTTTATCGTCACCCATCAACATAATAGAACCCTTACCATAGGATTTTTCTATTTTATCCATTGCAGCCTTTAGGGCTTTCAACTTTTCATTATTCTGTGTTATATCTTTCTTCTCACTCATTGTGTTATTATAATTTGATTATTATCTATTTCAATTCTAAAATTTGCGAACTATGATTTTTTGTGTCAACTTTTCGGCCCTCTATTTTCTCTTTAATAGTGCCCTCTTCATCGATTACAAAAGTTGTTCTTACTATTCCCATATATGTTTTCCCAAAGTTCTTTTTTTCTTGCCATACACCGAATGTTTTAATTAATTCTTTATCAACATCAGCAATCAATGGAAACGGCAAGTTATGCTTTGCTATAAAGTTTTTGTGCGAATCGGCACTGTCGGCACTAACACCCAGAATAGCATATCCATTTTTCAGAAGCTCTTCATAGTTATCACGCAAACTGCAAGCTTGTGCAGTACAGCCAGGAGTGTTATCTTTAGGGTAAAAATAAATTACTAATTTTTTGCCTTTATAATCGGCAGATTTTATTTCATTGCCATTCTCATCAAAACCAAGAAGGGAGGGAATTTTATCTCCAATATTTAATGCCATAATACTCATTTAATTTTTGTGATTATTACTTTCAAAGATACTTAATAATTAGATGTAATAAAAGTATATGTATTTATTTTTATTAGTGACGATTTTTATTTCTTATATTACTAGCTAAGATCTACAAAACATTTTTTTACTGCTATATCTTACTATTCAAAGTATGCTGAAAAGTTTTTTTACCTACTTTTTCAACTTATAAAAACATGCGAAATGGATTTTTCCACATTCCTGAGGTTGTAAAATCACGTGAAATGAATTATTCTTCGTTTCTGAGACTGCAGAAACACATGAAATGGATTATTCTTCGTTTCTGAGACTGCAGAAACACGTGATATGGATTATTCTACGTTTCTAAGACTGCAGAAACACGTGATATGGATTATTCTACGTTTCTAAGACTGCAGAAACACGTGATATGGATTATTCTACGTTTCTGAGACTGCAGAAACACGTAAAATGAATTATTCTGTACTCATATAATCTTATACATACCTCCTGGCATTGCTTTTACAATGTTTTTCATTTCCAACTCAAGCAAAGTAAAGAATAGGTCAGACACAGGTATATCTAGCTCAAGTGAAATCATATTAACCTGCTTGGCCTCACCATCATTCAACACTTCAAAAATTTGCTGTTCTTCATTGGTTAGCTCTACAAACAACTCTTTTTGAATCGGCTTTTTAGCTTCCATAGCTAAATCCCACCCCATCTGCTCAAACAATCCCTTAGAATCATTCAAAAGAATTGCTTTATTATTTGAGATTAACTTATTACATCCCTCAGACTCAGCATCTGTGGGACGCCCTGGAACAGCAAAAACTTCTCTAAAATATGAATTAGCAATATCTGCAGTTATTAGCGATCCACCTTTAGCACCAGATTCTACTACCACAACAGCATCAGCCATACCGGCTACAATTCTATTACGTCTAACAAAATTAAATCTATCTGGATTTGTTTTACTAGGAAATTCAGTTAACAGAGATCCATTGTTGAGCATCTCGATTGCCGTCTTTCGATGCACTTGAGGATATATTCTATCGAGCCCATGAGCTAATACTGCAACTGTTGAAACATTATTTTGAACAGCTGCTCTATGTGCACATATATCTATACCGTAAGCAAGACCACTCACTATTAGCGTATCAGGATAGCTATTTGCTATATCCAAAACAAGTTTATCACAAAAATCTCTACCATATCTTGTAGCATTGCGTGTACCTACTATGCTAACCACCTTTGTTCTATTAAAATCTATATTTCCTTTATCATACAACAGCAGTGGAGCATCTACACAGTTGGTAAGTCTTCGTGGATAGTTTTCATCTGTAAAAAAGAGAGGTCTTATTTTATTCTTTTCTATAAATTCCAATTCCTCCTCGGCATCTAATAAAACTTGTGAACTTCTAATCTCATCAACAAGTGAAGGCGAAATACGGGGGATACTCTCAAGATTTCTTCTACTCTCTTTAAATATGGCTTCTTCATCACCAATGGTTTGCATCAATGCTCTTGCCAAGGATATACCAACACCTTTTATTTTTGTCAAGGCAATCTGATACAATGTTTTTTCACAAATCATGATTAACGTATTTAATTAGATAAAGATTTAATGGTTCTAAAGTACTACTATCTACAAGAATTTTTCAAAAGCCTTATCAAATATTTCAGGCTTAGATAGCTTTCCATTTATTAGATTCACAACCTCTATTTTTCCTATCGCACACACTTTATTATCTGACAAGCGAATAATTTGCTGATGGAAAATATACTTTAGACCTTCTTTTTGCAAACTAACTGTACACTTAAACTCATCCATGCCTATCAAAGGGACTTTATATCTAATTTCAACTCTTGAAACAACAGCATCAACACCATTTTTATGAAGATCAAAAAAAATCAATCCACACTGCTCTAGAAACTCGTGTCTTGTCACTTCAAAGTAGTGCTGATAGTTAGCATTATTCACATGTCCTTGTGCATCACACTCATAGTCACGCACTTTCATATTATATTCAAAGATAACAGGTCCTTTACTCATATTCGAAACTTATGATATCAATTATTTTTTAGTATTAGTTATAAGAAAGGCTGCCGACAGAATTTATTACAAATCTAGTCGAGCAGCCCTTACATTATTTTTTATTTTGAATTATTCTTAAGCCATTCTCTAGCATTAGCAAATGCCTCCATCCAAGGAGTTACATCGTGCTTACGATGCTCATATGGATAAAATGCATTTTGCCATGGGAATATGGTGCGCTCTAGGTGTGGCATCATCGCAAGATGTCGTCCATCAGGCGAACACACTGCAGCAGTACCAAAATCTGATCCATTAGGATTGCCTGGATATTCACTATATAAATATTTGGCAGAAATATTATATTCGGACTCCTCTCCAGGAAGTTCAAATCTACCCTCACCATGTGCAACCCATATACCTAATTGACTTCCAGCAAGTGATTTTAACATAATAGATTTGTTCTCAGGAATTTCCACGCTTACAAATGAAGACTCAAATTTACCAGATTTATTCATTTTCATCTTTGGATGATCTTCACCTTTATCAGGATATATCAAACCAAGCTCCATCAACAACTGGCAACCATTACACACACCAAGACTTAGAGTATCTTTTCTTGCATAAAAGTTTTCAATTGCAGTTTTGGCTTTTTCATTATACAAAATTCCTCCAGCCCAACCCTTGGCAGATCCAAACACATCTGAATTTGAAAATCCACCAGTAAACACAGCAAACTGCACGTCCTCTAGAGTTTCTCTGCCCGATGTCAAATCAGTCATATGAATATCCTTTACATCGAAGCCAGCCAAGTACAATGAATAAGCCATCTCACGCTCACCATTACTGCCTTGATCTCTAATAATGGCAGCTGTAAGCCCTGTTGATTCCTTTCTGTCTGGGTTCAGCCCCAAGTCAGCAAACTTACCAGTAAACTTAGAAGGTATATTAAACTTAAGAGGTTGTTCTTTGTAGTTTTCGTATCTAGCAGTAGCACACTCTTCCCCACTCTGCTTTTTATCAAACAGATATGAAGTTTTGTACCATACATCACGTAGATAATCTATATCAAATTCCTCACTAAAGTCATCTTTTGATATTATCAACTTTCTATCCTCAATTGGACGACCAATTATAGCAAAGCCTAAGCCATAGTCATTTAATATCTTTTCAACCAAGTGATGATGCTTTACCTGAATCACAACACCTGGATTCTCAGAAAACAATATCTTAATTATGTCCGAATATCTTATTTTATTCAATCTAGCATCAATACCGCCTGCAGGGTTTGCAAAGCACATCTCTAGCAATGTTGTTACCAATCCACCTGCCGACACATCATGACCAGCTATAATCAATCCACGATTTACAAGCTCCTGAATTGCAGCAAAAGCATTTTTAAAGTATTCAGCATCATTAACTGTTGGAGCCTCATCCCCTATCTTACCAAGAGTTTGAGCGAAAGCAGATCCTCCTAGCTTAAGAGTGTCAAAAGAAAAGTCAACATAATACAAGTATGTGCCCTTGATATAAGCTAATGTAGGAGAAACAATCTTACGAACATTGCTCACCTCTCCGGCTGCCGATATAATCACAGTTCCTGGCGAGAAAACCTTATCCTCACCATACTGTTGAGTCATCGACAATGAGTCCTTGCCTGTTGGTATATTTATTCCCAAATCAGATGCAAAATTTGAACACGCCTCAACTGCTTTATACAATCTAGCATCCTCACCCTCATTCTTACTTGGCCACATCCAGTTTGCACTTAGAGAAACACTCTTTAGCCCTTCAGCAAGCGGTGCAAATACTAAGTTAGTTAGAGACTCTGATATAGCCATAACAGACCCAGAAGCAGAATCAATCATTGCAACTTGAGGAGCATGCCCAATTGATGTGGCAACTCCGGCATAGCCTCTATAATCAAGAGCCATTGCACCACAGTCGCTCAATGGCAATTGTATCTCACCCTGACATTGCTGTCTTGCCACCTTTCCAGTAACTGATCTGTCAACTTTATTGGTCAACCAATCTTTACATGCTACGGATTCAAGTTTTAATACATCTTCAATGTATGATCCCAGTTTTGCAACATCATATTCTGGAGCAGTGTAAGTCTCTTCTACTGTTGAATCTACCATCACAGTTTTAGGAGATTTATCAAAGAAATCCTCCAATGTCATATCAATAGCTTTCTGACCATCCTCCTGCTCAAAAACTAATCTCATATCATCAGTGGTTTCACCCACTACATAGAATGGAGCACGTTCACGCTCAGCTATTCTTTTGATTCTTCCTAAATCTTTTTCCTCAACCAGAAGCCCCATTCTTTCCTGACTCTCATTTCCTACAAGTTCACGTGCAGACAATGTAGAATCACCACTTGGCAATTTATCCAAATGGATTACCCCACCCGTATCTTCTATAAGCTCCGACAAACAGTTTAAGTGTCCACCAGCTCCATGATCGTGAATAGAAACAATGGGGTTGTCATCCGATTCAGAAAGAGCTCTAATCACGTTTGCAACACGCTTCTGCATTTCCGGATTAGCTCGCTGAACTGCATTAAGCTCAATGCCTGAAGAGTATTCTCCCGTATTTACAGAAGACACAGCACCTCCGCCCATTCCAATTCGATAATTGTCGCCACCCATCACCACAACCTTCTCTCCTTGTTTTGGAGTTCCCTTCAATGCATTATCCTTGGCTGCAAAACCAATTCCACCTGCAAGCATAATAACTTTATCGTAGCCAAACTTCTTATAATTCTCCGTATGTTCAAATGTAAGTACTGAACCAGTTATAAGTGGCTGTCCAAATTTATTCCCAAAGTCCGATGCTCCGTTAGACGCTTTGATTAAAATCTCTTCGGGTGTTTGATATAACCAAGGTCGCTCTGGTATCGACTCTTCCCATGTACGTCCCTTTTCCATTCTAGGATAAGATGTCATATAAACAGCCGTGCCAGCCAATGGCAATGATGCTTTACCTCCAGCCAAGCGATCTCTAATTTCACCACCAGTTCCAGTAGATGCACCGTTAAATGGCTCCACTGTTGTAGGGAAGTTATGAGTCTCTGCCTTCAAAGACAAAGCACTCTCTATTTCTCTAGTTGCAAAAAAGTCAGCCTTATCACCACTCAGTGGGGCAAACTGCTCAATAACTGGCCCTTTATTAAAAGCCACATTGTCTTTATATGCTGAAATAAGATTATTAGGATTAATATTTGAAGTCTTCTTTATTAATTGAAATAATGAACTCTCCTTCTCTTCACCATCAATAATAAATTTGCCGTTAAATATTTTATGACGACAATGCTCTGAATTCACTTGCGAAAAACCGAAAACCTCACTATCTGTAAGCTTACGCCCCATTTTATCACTCACATTCTTTAAGTATTGAATCTCTTCTTCACTTAAAGCCAAACCTTCTTGAGAATTATACAAATCAATATCATCGATATCTCGTATTCTTTCTGGGTCACCAACTATATCAAATATTTCTTGATCTAATCCATTATACACTCTCTGAAGCATTGGATCGAATTGAGGAACGTCATCATTTGATGGAAAATATTCTTCTATCCTAGAAATATTTTCTATGCCCATATTCTCAACAATCTCAACTGCACTAGTGCTCCATGGAGTTATCATTTCGCGACGTGGACCGATAAACGTTCCATCAATCACCGATTCATTCAGCATATCGGCTTTACCCATAAGCCAACTCAATTTTTCAACAGATTCACCAGAAAGAGAAATAGCAGTTTCAACGGCTACTAAACTTTGTTGCGGGGTTTTGAAAAATATTATCATACAGACTTCTAATTAATATGTTTTGCTCGCAAAGTTAAGCAAAACTAGTGGATTAACGGAAATTTATTCATTTTTTGTCCATTTGAAGTGTGATTTGTATCTTTGCAAACTTATTATTCGAAAAAATTCGATTTCCTTCATAAAAATCATGCTGAAATTTATCATTAAAGGCTTTATTATTGGCATACTCGTATCGGCTCCAATGGGCCCTATAGGGATATTATGCGTACAGCGTACATTGAACCGAGGCAGATGGCATGGTTTTTTTACGGGTTTGGGAGCAATGATGTCAGATATGATATATGCACTAATAATGCTTGCTGGAATAAGCATTATAGAAGATTTCTTCACACAAAATGAAGTCATTCTACAAATCATAGGTAGCATTGTTCTAATATTCTTTGGGTATAGAGTTTTTATAAGTAATCCCCTTAAAGGATGGACTCCCAATTTTCAAAATGGAGATACTAGATATATAAAAGATTTTATATCATCATTTTTCTTCACACTATCCAATGTCGCCATCTTGATAGTATTTATCACTTTATTTGCTAGATTTCACTACAATCCAATCGAATTAGGATTCACTGGAATATGGATTTCCATGTCTTCAATAGCATTAGGCGCATTATCTTGGTGGTTTACTCTTAGCCTTATTGTTTCTAATCTTAGAAAACACTTCAATCGAAGAGGGCTTATTCTCCTAAACAAGTCCATAGGTAGCATTCTTATAGTAATCGGTGTAATTGGTATAGCTTTATCAATGTAAATAACTCTTCACTTAGAACTCTCTTTTCATCTCTACAATCTCTAAATCTTTAATATTGCCATTATCTATTGAGAATCTTACAAGAGTTCTAACCTGATGAATACCATAATTACCAGCAGCCCCTGGGTTTATATGCAGGCACTCTATCTTCTTATCGTATATTACTTTTAAAATATGAGAGTGTCCACTAATAAATAACTTTGGAGGATTTGAATACAAGCTATCTCTAATATCTTTAGAATATCTACCCGGATAGCCACCAATATGTGTCATCAAAACATCTACACCCTCTAACTCAAATCTCAAAGTTTTTGGGTATGCCTGTCTAATTTTATTATCATCAATATTTCCATATACAGCCCTAAAAGGCTTCAACTCTTCAAATCTATCAGCAAGTGAGAGAGTGCCGATATCACCTGCGTGCCAAATCTCATCGCAGTCTTTAAAGTACTCTACAAACTTATCGTCCCACAAACCATGAGTATCCGACAACAATCCAATTTTTATCATTTCCTTTGTTTTATTACAACAAAGTTATTATTTTTATTGTTAAGTCTATAACGACAACAATTAACAGTATCTAATATGAACAAGTTACCTTATAAATATTTCAAACGTGATATAAGTTGGCTGTCATTCAACTATAGAGTTCTTATGGAAGCCACAAACGATTCATTACCTATTTATGAGCGAATAAAGTTTCTTTCTATATATTCTTCTAATCTTGAGGAGTTTTATAAGGTCCGAGTATCTGGATATCACAGTTCGATTATGAAAAGCATCAAGCGAGACGAGTCGATAGAAGAAGCATTGAACACATTGATAGATATCAACACAGAGGTTGTAAGACAGGAAAAAGAGTATTATCGCATTTTCAGCAATATAATTCTCCCGGGGCTTGAGAGAGAGAATATAATATTGTATCAAACAGAGGATGTATGTGACGTCCACAAGCCCTATGTAGAAAAGTTCTTTAATGAAGAGGTTTTTCCATTTCTTCAACCAATGATTATTCAAAAAGGTCATATAAACTCTTTCATTCAAGACAATAGAATATATTTAGCCATTCACTTAGAGAGAAGAAAGAACAAAAGGAATAACACTGGCAAGAATATTGATCCAACTTATGCTCTGATGAAAATACCACATAATCAGCTTTCTAGATTCGTAAAGCTCCCTAAAATAGAGAATAAGCATTACATAATGTTTATTGATGATATCATCAAAGCAAATCTCAAGAGTATATTCCCAGGTTATGAGATAAAGGAGTGTTACAGTATAAAAATATCACGTGATGCCGATTTCTCTCTCGACAATGAAGACCAAAAAGACATTGCTGAACGAATATTAACCAAGGTGAGGAAAAGGAAGATAGGTGCTGTTACAAGATTTCAATATGATAGAGATATGCCCGATTATTTTCTAAAGTATCTCCGTGAAGTATATGAAATTGAAGATGAGGAACTACTAAAAGGATTTAAATATTTAAATCTAGCCGATCTCATATCATTACCCAATCCTATTGGTGAAAGGCTAGAGCAAAACCTCCCGAAGCCTCTTAGAGAACCTGAGTTTGAAAAGAACACATCAATATTAAGTGTTCTACGCAAACAAGATGTCCTATTACATTTTCCCTATCAATCTTTCGACTATCTTTTACGCTTTCTAATGCAATCTGCTTTCGATCCTAAAGTAATAGAAATTAAAGTAACACAATACCGCGTAGCTGAAAATTCGGCGGTGATAAATAGTTTACTAAGTGCTGCAAAAAATGGTAAGAAAGTTACGGTTTTTGTCGAATTAAAAGCAAGGTTTGATGAAGAAAACAACTACTTTTCATCAGAACTAATGCAACAAGCAGGCATTAAAATTATATATAGCTTGCCAGGACTTAAAGTACACGCCAAAGTGGCATATGTAAGAAAAAGAAGCAACGATCCTGAACAGCCAATTAAAGGATATGCATATTTAGGTACTGGAAATTTTAATGAGAAGACTGCCCGCATCTATTCCGATAAGGGACTACTAACATCTAATAGAGAGATTATTGAGGAGCTTGACGAAGTCTTTAATGTACTTGAAGGCAATGGCCAAAGAATTGGTTTTAATAGGCTTTTAGTAGCACAATTCAATATGATTCCCTCAATCAACAGAATGATTGACCGCGAGATAGACCACGTAACAAATGGAAAAAAAGGAAGAATTATTATTAAACTAAATAGTCTTGAAGACAAAGAGATGATCAACTCATTATATAGAGCTAGTGAGGCTGGGGTAGAAATAGATTTGATAATTCGTGGCATATGCTGTCTCATCCCCAATCAGTCATATAGTAAAAACATCAAGATAACACGAATAGTAGATTCTTACTTAGAGCACAGTCGAATATGGTATTTTCACAATATGGGAGAGAGTGATCTTTACTTATCTTCTGCAGATTGGATGTCACGCAATCTGCACAGACGAATTGAGGTGGCTTTCCCAATTTTAGATCCTAATATTAAACAAGAGATTGTTGATATCCTAAAGATACAATTAGCTGACAATACGAGCGCTGTATGGATAAATGAAAAACTGGAAAACCTATTTAAGACTAATCAGGAAAAGACTATAAGAGCTCAACGTGACACATACGAATATCTTAAGCAAATAAAGCAATAAGCCCAAATAATTTGACAGGGTAAAACAAAATAGGACAGAGCAATAAAAATTGTCTCTGTCCTATTTCAAGTATAGTATAAATAAAAGCTATATTCTAAAAGAACACAAATCTATTATCTTCAACCCTCAATTTTTCTTTCAATGCCTCAAATGATTGCATTTGAATCATGTAAGCATTGTTAGAATGTATCATATCTTTTTGTACAGATGGATTGTATCCTTCGTCATCTTCACTAATTGTTCTATCTACTACAGATACAGCGTACACACCCATATTTCCTTTCAATGGAGCAACTACCGCATTTTTAGTTGCATAAGCTGCGGCTGCATTGATAGTAGGTTCAAATCCTACACCACTAATGTTTTGAGTATTGAAGTTAACAAACTTAACTGTATCTACCTCTACACCCATTTCATTTGCATAGCCGTCAAGTGAAGTAATATTTTTTGAAGCTAAGTCTGAGGCAATCTTCTCTGCTTTCTTCTCGTTTGTCAATCTATCTTTGATACTTGATCTCAACTCCGACAATGGAACTACTCCAGCAGGATAAATATGATCCACACGTGCAATAATTCTTACATTTGATAAATCAAATTTCTTAACCGCACCAGCTTTCTTTTCATTAACAGCCCATGTAACAACTTGTCTTGAACCAGGAATATTTGTCAATGTAAAGTCATTTGCAGAAACACTTGTATTAGGCATTACAAAATATCCTTTCTCTGAAGCCAGTTCATTAAAGTTTTTGCTGATATTTGGCTCACTTACAAATTGATTTAATTCATTATCAATATTGTTTGAAGTCTTATCACTTACAATAATAGGCATATTAACCGTAGCAACTTTATATTTAGTTACTGGAGCTGTCTTCTCCTCTACTTGAAGAATCATTTGCTGACCTGGCATTTTCACTTTAAATGGTTCGCCAACGGTAGCACTGAAAGCAGCCTTAACTAGATCGCCACCTGCAGAGAACAAATCGATCTCACGTACCCAACCCACATCACCACCATTTGATTGTGGATTCAAGCTATTTGCAACGTCAGCAAACATTTGTCCTGACTTAAGCTCATTGAAAATGCTATCTACAAAATTAGCAACAGTACTATCTTCACCCATCACAGTAGCATCTGGAATAGCCATCATTCTCAAATGAACTGAATCAGGAGCAGTAGTTTTATCTACTAGCTTATAAATATTAAATGAATTTCCACTTTTAACGGGGGCTTGAACGTCTGAAACTGATGCAGATTCAACAAATGCTTTCTGTCCATCATTAAGCAATGATGCAGAAACATAAATATCTCTATAAGGTGTATCAGAGTAATCAGCAACTACGGATGCAATATTAGATGCTTCTAAAAGTTTCTCGTAAGCCTCGTTTGCTTGTTTTTCTATCTCAGCTACATCTTCTTCACTAGGAGAAATTTCTTTTGTAAAGTATGAAACCTTTGCCAAAGGAACATCCATTTTAAACATAGATTTGTTCTTATCATAGAAAGATTTAATCTCTTGATCTGAAACCGATACTACAGAGTCAGGTATAGAGAAGTAGTTTTTAACTGCAAACGCTATATCTGCATTTTTTGAAGAGTTGTCATACGAAGCTTTAGCCTCTACATCATTTACAATTACAGCATTTGACAACAAGTTGTTATATTTTTCTTGTAATCTTTGATACTTAACCATATTCTCAATAAAGAGCCAGAGCGACTTATATTGCTGCACCACCGCTCTTTCTTCTGGTTGAAGTGAGCTTTCGGGTGTATTTACGGTTGCTAAAAACTGCACTAAACCCTCTCTGTCAAAGACTCCTGTTTCAGGATCTAAGAAAAAGGGCAAAGATTGAAGAAGAGGAGATATAGACTCTCCATGTACTAAATCGTTAAGCTCAACCTTTGAAACAGCCAATCCTAACTTTGATGCTTGGTTATCTAATATAATTTCACGAACCATTTGGTCGTAAACAGCCTCTCTAATTTGTTGCGTTGTAGCTTCATCTAATGATGATTGTCCGCTAATCATTTTTTGAAACTCTTCCCACTCTGCAATTCTATCTGCGTATTCCTGAGTAGAAATCACCTTTCCGTTCACAACAAATGCTTTATCTTTTGATTTAGCAAAAAGAGTGTTACCTGAAGTCAATAAATCGCCTAAAATAAAGGCGAGTAATGCAATACCTATGACAGCGACTAAAAGGACGCCTCTGTCTCTAATCTTCTGAAGTGTAGCCATTTAAGTATCTTAAATTATTTTATAAACTGATATATTTTTAATATTATTTTCTACAAGAGTGCAAAGTTAGCAAAATTTGCAAATATTGCCACGTTTATTTGAAAAAAGTCTTGATATTGAGGACAAAGTAATCAATCGTGAGCAACAATCCCCATATCTAAATTCAATCTCACGACTTCAATTTTGCGGCTAGTAACTTTTAATATTTTAAAGGTAAAGGGACCAATAATAATTACTTCGTTTTTATCTGGAATTCGTTGCATATGATGCAGCAGAAGACCAGCTATAGTTGAATAATCATCATCAGTAGGCAAGCCAAACTCGTACTCATCATTTAAAGTATCTATCTCAGCTCTACCCGAGAGAACATATTCGTTATCAGAGTATTTTTTTACAAATTTCGATTGATCATCAAATTCATCTTCAATTTCTCCAAATATCTCCTCTACTAGGTCTTCCATAGTTACAATTCCAGATGTTCCCCCAAACTCATCTACAACGACAGCAATACTTCTATGCTGCTGCATAAGTTCGCTCATTAGTTTACTTGCAAGCATACTTTCGGGAACGAAAGATATTTCAGCAACTTTATCACTCCATTTATCTGATGCTTCAAACATCTCCCAAACATGTATGTAACCGACAATGTCATCTAGATCCTCTTTATACACAAGTACTCTCGATAAACCAGAATCAACAAACATATCAGTCAAAAAATCCTTACTTGAATCCAAAGATATACCTACAATATCTGCACGTGGCACCATACAGTCTCTGACCTTCATTGACGAAAAATCGATGGCATTTCGTAGGATTTTAATTTCTGACTCTGCTTCATGATCTTCAGATATCTCTTCTAGTCCCTTTCTCAAAAAACTATCAATCTCATCACGGTTAATGAGTTCTTCGTCTATCTCAAATTTAGAAATACCGATTAGTGACAGCAACACACCACCCAAATAATTAAAAAACAGTGAGAATGGAAGTAATATAAGGTATAACAGATAAGTAGGGAGACATAACAATCTTGTCCACATATTTGGGTTATGAGCCATAATGGCTCGTGGCAGAACTTCGCCAGTGACAACAATAATCACACTTGCAAGTATCCCAATAATGACAACTGCCAAAATGGAAGAAAGATTCAATACATGAAATGCATAGCCATAAAAAAGATCTAAAGACAAGTAAGAGAATAATATCAAAGAAATAATATTGCCAATAGATAGAGCAGCTAAAAACTGTCTTGGGTGCCTGTAAATTCTATTTAAAATAAAATTAAACAGCCCCTTCTCTTTCTTTGACATCATAAAATGCATTCTATCTGAAGCCACAAAAGCCATCTCCATACCTGAAAAGAGAGAAGAACTTAGTAGCAATGCAGCCCACAGATAAAAGTAGTTATAATCCCACATAAATGCACTATTTAATTGAATCCGGCTCTATTGCAATAGAATCTCTTCTTGTATTATCTTCATCAAAGGGATATTTCCCTTTATGAGGTCTAAATATTTCATATTCGGTCATCTCTTGGTTCGACTCAAATCCATATCCTTTAAGCTCCATTTCGCCTTTCTTTATTTCAATATATTTATCTGAGTAAACCCTTGCTTTTTCCTGATCCCAAAACAATTCATCACTTGAGAACTCATCACCCTCCATGTTGGTAATCTCAACATTACCCTTCAGCCTCCAAAGCTTCTTTTTTGTAAAATTCCATGCAGTATCAGCTAAAATTGTAGCCTCAATATCATGATTCTCATCAAAACGCTCTAAATAAAGCCCTTCTGGAAAAAACCAAAATGGATCTTTTGCTTTATCAAAAATATGCCACGAATCTGTGATAAGTTTATATCTAGTAATTCCAGAGTCAGATATTAATGTAACAACTGAGTCAGTAATCATTGAGGGTATCGTTTCAGGATCAAACTCAACGGGTACCCTATTATCATCCTTTTTAGCACATGATAAAACAGATAAAAACACAACAACCGTCATTAAGACGGTCATTGCGTTTTTATTATATGCTATTTCTGATAGCTTTTTCAAGAATATTATAATTAATATTATTTCAATCTTACTGTTGTAGTCTCTCCTATCCATCCAGGAATAGTAACAGTTTCTCCTGCTTTGATACCCATCATAAATGCAGCTTCAGTATCCATAAAGTACGCAGAGTATTGATTCATTAAGCTTGAAGCTTTTGCACTTACGCTTGAATCTACCGACCTAGCTCTTTGCAATTTATCAACAGCAGCGCAGAATACTAATCCTCTCTTCTCTTTCTCAGGAAAGATGTTTTCGGCCGAAGCTGCATATAGTTGTGCGATTAAGATATAAGCCTCTCCATTATTAGGATTATATTTTAAAGCATCATTGGCAGCTTGCCTAGCTCTTGCAAAATTACGCTGATTAGAGAATATACCTGCTAGTTGCAACATATATCCAGAAGCTTTTTCTTTATCAGTCTCTAAGCTTGCAGCTTCATCATAGTATTTAATTGCAGTATCGTAGTCTTTATCTCTCAAGCTCTTGTTTGCAAGACCTAATGCCGAACCTGCAGTTGGCTCAAGTTTGTGCAAGAATTCAGCTGCTGCGAAATAAATTTCAGTATCGCTACATCCTACCGAGTTAAGAGCATCAACAACTTCCGACAAGAAATCCTTATTATCTTTGTTTGGCTCTATTTTATCAGCATAGTACTCTGTTAGAGTTTTACAATCTCCAGCGCCACTGTTTACAAATCCTTTAAAGATTCCATCTTTTACCAGAGCAAGATAGTCAGCATTTGCGGTATCATTATCACTATTTGCTTTAGAAATAGCTCCGTCAACATATCCAGTTACGCGGAAATAATCATTAATATACTGATCTTTTTTAGAGTTGTCACTCAAAAACTGATTAAGCGACGCTACCATAAAGTAAGAGTAAGCATCCTTAGGCTCCATATCCGATTTCATATCTTCTATAGCCTCACCCAGCCAGTCATAAATAACCTTTGTTTCAGCTTGATTAGCCATTAGTTCCATATAGTCATATGTCTTATATGCAAGCACTGTTCCTTTATCCTCATCGGGATAATATTTCAATCTTGTGTCATAAATCTGAAGAACTTTGTCCAAATACTCTTTCTTCTTATTTGCATCTGCAGAAGACTCATGTAAGCTCTTGAAAATTCTCGGTCCATAAATATAAATATTTTTACTAGAAGCCGGGCAATTTTCAAAAACATCATTCCACGGACCAAGTGCATCATTGTAATTCTCAGCTTTTGCCGATTCTGACATAAGACTTAAGTTCATACGACACTTTACACTGTCCTCTCCATGCCCAAATGGAGCATTCACAGGATCATATCCTGCTTTCTGTGCGTTAATTGCAACAATTGCTGCTATCGCAAAAAATCCTGTTAACAATAACTTTTTCATATTTATTTTGTCGTTTAAATTTGTTATATAATCGATTTTGGTTGTTGTTTTGACATACAACAATACTAATAGTTTAATTAATAGATTGAGCCAAAGCGCAAAGGTACAAAATACTAATTAAATTTTCTTTTATTAAACCAAAATTCATTGATGTTCATATTTAGCGAGACTTTAAACATATCCTGCTTTATCATAGATGGGATATTAGGTCTTTGTGTGGTATAGCTAAATCCAAGATTAATCAATGATACCCTACCCGTCATAAAATCTCTAAATGGTAGTCCTAATCCAAAGTTAGCACCATACTCCTTAAATCCATCCACACCTAAAGATGCGCCTGTGGAGGGATTGTTTACATTTACATTAATATATGAGTTGCCATAAGACACACCCGCTCTAAAGCGTATTCTATGAAAGAAGTTACGACTATATGGATCAATTATATACTCAGCGCCTGCATTAATGAGATATGAATTATTAAAACGATTACTATTCTTAAGACCATCTAATTCATCAGGATAATTCATTCCATCCCATTGCTTTACAGTACCATCTACACCTACCAATATATTCTTGTTTGAATACGTAATCCCTACACCAAGCGAGTTGGGCAATTGAAATGATCTATTTGAGAGAGTATCGTCCCGCAATACCTCACTTGGGCTTATTCCCTGATTTGTATATGGGTCGGCTGCAAACATCATTTCAGTTATATGAACATCAGATTTAGTTGTCATTTTGGGAGTAAACACTGCACCCAAGGTTATCGAACGTTCACGATCTATAGGATATGTAAATTGTGCTCCAAGATCATAATTAAAATCTCTTATACTATAACTCTTGCGCTCTTCACCTATTGTGCTACCCGATGTACTTCTAGGCATCGATACGCTACTATATGTGTAACTGCCAAATATATAATTCACATTAGCTCCTAACGAAATATATTTGATAGGTGCATACGCTATACCTGCATACACTTGGCTAAGACCGCCATTACCTCTAAACACCTCATCATAAACAACACCCGATGATTTTGACTGTCCAAAGTTATATCCCGTTTTAGACAAAGGAATAATACCCGCACTAGCACCTACCCTTTTTATTAGTGGAAACTGTATTGCCACATAATCTAGATTACCATTCCAGAAATGTTGTTTATTTGTTCCGTCGCTAAGTTCCGAATACTGAGCTGATACACCGAAATCGAATATCATTGTCAGAGTATCCAGTTTTGAATATGAGGCAGGGTTCCCAGGATTAACCTGCTGACTTCTTCTAAAACCATAGCTTATCCCCCCCATAGCTTCCGAAGCTCCAAATTTTTGATTCGAAAGCTCTCCATAGCCATATCTGCCATAAGGCGAATTTGAGCCTACTTGTTGAGAGAATAGAGTTGTGGTTACAACAATTAATAGTAGAGAAGAAAAGAAGCGTTTGGCTGTTATATTCATTATATTCAGTATATTCAGTATATTCAGTATATTAAACTTGATGTTGATAGATGGTTTCATATTATTTTGAAGATACAAAGATGATATTTTTTTATCTCGTAAGCAACAAAACAGATAAATCTTAGAGTAAAAAACCCAAAAGTTTGGTATTTATAAACCTTTTAAAGCATAATTAACCACAGATAATTGAGTGTTATAACAAGTGCATACCGCACATTACTAAGACTGTAATGTCACAATGCGACTTATATATTTTCCGATAATATCAAACTCAATATTCACCACACTACCCCTTTCTATTTGGTGGAAGTTAGTTAGCTTATGAGTAAAAGGGATTATTGCAACCGTAAAAGTATCCTCAGTTGGGTCAACAACAGTGAGGCTCACTCCATTTACAGTTACCGAGCCTTTGTCAACGGTCAGATATCCTTTCTTGGCCATTTCCTTATCAAACTCGTATTTAAAGGTGTAATACCAACTTCCATCAGCTTCTTTTACATCAATACAAGTAGCAGTTTGATCAACGTGACCTTGAACAATGTGTCCATCCAATCGGCCATCCATCTTCATGCTCCTTTCAAGATTAACCTTACTACCCACTTCCAGCAGTCCTATATTTGATTTCTCAAGCGTCTCCTGAATTGCAGTCACAGTATAAGTGTCATCTTTTATTTCAACCACTGTCAAGCACACCCCATTATGAGAAACACTCTGATCAATCTTAAGCTCATTGGTAAATGAACAGGTTAGGGTTATATCCAAATTACCTTTATCTTTCTTTATAGCTACAACTGATGCAGCTTCTTCTATTATTCCTGAAAACATATTTACTATATTATGATATTTACTATTTCAACAAATAAAGTGACAAAGATAATCATTCTACTTTATTTCGAATAATATTAGCCCAAAGTTGGTAAGCCTCAGTATTAATATGAATACCATCATAAGTAAATTTCTCATACAGTTCTCCAGACTCATTAGCAAAGAGTGGAAACAGATTTATAAATTCAACTTCTTCACTCTTCGCCAGATTCTTCAGAGACATATTAAGGCTTAGTATCTGATTTTCTTTCCCATTCAATCGAGTATAAATACCAAAAGAACCATTAATTGGCAGCACACTTTGAATGTATATTACTGTCTCGGGAGATACTCTTTTTATTTCATGTATCAAGGCCTTATAATTTGTAAGTATCTTTGAATTGCTCCTCGACAATGATATATCATTTATGCCAGCCATGATAAAAATTTTCGAAGGCTTGTCAGAAGCAACTAAGTTAATCCTACTAAGCATTCCCTCAGTATTATCGCCAGCTATACCTCTATTTACTATCTTTTTTTCACTATTAAAGTATTCATTCCACTTGCCACCTTCGGTAATACTATTGCCGAAAAAAACAATCTCGCCACCAGAAAGAGTTTCTTTTGAGAATTGCTCCATTCTGTCTATGTACATGTTTGTACGAAAGTCTTCAATAATCTCTTTCGAGCTACCGCATGACATAAATATTAAGACAATCAAGAGAAGTGACAAATATTTCTTTCCACGCCTAATCATGTTATGCAAATCGGTTAAACTGCTCTTTGATTTTACTTCTCGTTCCATCGCTTACTACCACAAGAGGCAAGCGAACTACGTTCTCCACCAAACCCCTCATCTGCAAAAGAGCTTTCACACCAGCTGGGTTACCCTCAACAAACATAAGATGGAAAAGCTTATTAAAATCTTGCTCCATTTTTTCGCGCGCACTACTTGCACTTCCCTCAAGAGCACTCTTCACAAGCCATTTCATCTCCTTAGGAAATGCATTACCAAATACTGATATCACCCCCACTCCACCAGATAGAATAACATCGGTTGTAACAGCATCATCGCCCGAAATAACATTAAAACCCTCTGGAGCATTATCGATAATTTCTTTAATTTGATTTAAATCTCCAGAAGCCTCCTTGGTTGCAACTACATTATTGCAAGCCTTGGCCACCCTTACCGTAGTTTCGGCAGTCATGTTCACTCCTGTACGCCCTGGCACATTATACAATATAATTGGCACAGGCGACACTTTGCTTATAGCACAATAATGCAAATAAAGCCCCTCTTGTGTAGGCTTGTTATAATAAGGCGTTACAGATAAAATAGCACTAATACCTGTAAAATCGAAACCTTTAATCTTATCAACTAATGAAGCTGTACAATTATCGCCCATTCCTACAACTATTGGAACACGCCCATTAACAGTCTTAACTATATAATCAACAATATCTTTCTGCTCAGATATTGTCAAGGTTGGCGTTTCTGCCGTAGTTCCTAGTGCCACTATATAATCAACACCACTATTAATCTGAAATTCAATTAGTTTGTTTAATGAGTCATAATCTACCGACTCATCATTATTAAATGGTGTTACTAAAGCAACCCCAAGGCCTGTAAAATCAACTTTTGACATGAAATATATCTTTTTTCTTTCAGTTTATCTTTTTTAAAATCATTTGCTTAGCAAAATGATTGATTTGCGCAAAGGTACGCATATTTTTAAAACAGCACGAAATTATTTTCTACAAAATAAATAGTGCTATAAGTTTAAATAGAACCAATCGCCGGGCGGAATCTCCTCAATATCATGCGTTACATACAGCACCGTCCTGTTTCTTGAAAACAAATCTAGCTTATTTTTAAATACTTCTCGCCAATCTTCATCCATACCCTGAAGTGGCTCGTCAAGAATAAGCAACTCAGGATTTCGAATCATTGCTCAAGCAATTAGTATCATCTTTTGCTGACTAAAAGAGAGGCTACCAAACTTAATATCTAAAAGTGAATCTAACCCCAACCATGCCGAAAGTTCAAATACTAAGGCTTTTTGCTGTTCAGAAATTTTTGAAACATCTAAAGAGGCGTTTTCACTCCATCCCTAAGCAATAATATCTGCCGATGTGGATTGGCTTGAAAAGTATCTCAGCAATTCGGAAGAGAAGTATCCTAGTCGCCTTTTTATATCCCAAATACTCTCGCCCGTGCCCCTCTTCTTTCCAAAAAGTACAACCTCATTAGAATATGCTTGGGGATGATCGGCAACTATTAACGACAGCAAGGTGGACTTACCCGAACCATTCGCACCCTGAATAAACCATCGTTGATTTGGTTTTACCTTCCAATTCTCAATATTAATAATAACCTTATCGCCATACCTCACCTTTACATCTTTCATCATGATAGGCGAGACCTCACTACTACTTGAGTTTGACTTATAAAATTCGGGCAAATCATCATTTTTATGGTAAGTGCTAGCGTAATTAAGTTTCAATATATTCGTAACAAATCCTATGCTGTCTAGTTCATGCTCATAAGCCGCTGTAATTGTATGCAAGCCATTATCAATAAGTCTTTTAATATGGTTATTCAAAGAGGCTCTTGCGGCATGATCAAGTCCAGTATAAGGATTATCCAGTATCAGCACCTCAGGTTTTTTCATCAATGCTATAGCAATCATCAGCTTTCGAGTTTGTCCGTTCGACAGTTGCACAAAAGGCTGATTCCATAGTTTACGTAACGACATGATATCCGACACCTCACCAACTACCAGTTCATCATCGCCGTTCTGTTGCTTGCTCAACACCTCCCTCACACTTAGTATATCATCTTGCTCAGCCGCCTGATATCTACGTTGATAATACATATCAGGCAAAAAGCCAGAAGATACTCGCACCTCTTGTGGCACAAAAGCTATCATATCAGAAACAAGAATATCTCCTCCTGAATTTTTCTTTATATCCTCGAGTATCGGAAAAGTAATCTGCGATTTCGGAACAAATATCATTCCACTTATTGCTTTTAGCAATGTAGTCTTTCCACTTCCCGACGGACCAGTTACACACCATTGCTCACCTTGCAACCACTTAAATGATATATCTTGTTGGAGCTGATGCCCTCCAATACTTAAAGATGGGAGTTGTACATCAGCCACTATTTTATCTTTCATACACCTATTTAATCAATTGGCAAATATAATCAATCGATTGTAAAATGCATCTTATTAAACTAATTTTCATCTCAAAACTAACTATACCCTATCAACAGATGGTACACAACGAAATTACTCTATTAATAATTAACAAGAAGTATAGCCTAGAATGACACAACTATAGAAGAAACAAGAGGGTATATGTATCTTACATAAAGCAATCTCCTCCTAGCCCTGCCTCATCTTTAAATTTGGCCAACATACTCCTTGAATTAGGTAGTTCTTGAAGTAAACATCAAATATGAAACATCGGGCATGGATCAACAGGGATTAAAAATAGGAAGATTAGGACTAATTGATATAGATACTGAAAACTGTATTAGTTTACAATCCTGGTGTGACAAAGGAGGCTCATTATAATTCTATAAACACTACTCTACTGTGCTAAAGAGATAGTTTATAATATTCAAAACATTACTCTGCTATGCCAATAAGTCAGTATGTAATTTTACAAACACTACTCTACTGTGCCAAAAAGGCACTTTAGAGTTTTATATTTAATCAATCTAGAGCTAAAAAACACCCCATATTGTTTAATCTCTAGCTAGGCGAAGACCAAGAAAAAGATTAAATTGAGGCCTATGAAAAGTGGAAGCCAGGCCAACTTAAAGCTATATAAAGACCTAAATATTGGCACTTTGACCTATTGTGTCGCAATTACTCAAAGCTGATGATTATCAACGAAATAAGGAAAACAGTATAAAAAAGAGCATATTTCACACATTTCACACAACCCTAACAATCAGCAGGTTAAGCGTTCAATTAACATTTAGAAGATTTTTTTTCGAGTATAAAGTTTGCACTTAATAAAAACCATGTTACTTTTGTCACCTCAATTTTGGTTTTTAGCGAAAGACCAACAAGTAAAGAGCTTCTAAATGCGTGATGCACAGAGTGAAGCTAGTATTAACTAAATAATTTATTTATGAAGTATTTAAACTTTAGCCTTTTGGCTTTATCGTTTGTACTAATGTCGGGTTCAATCAAAACCGAAAAAACTTCCATAGGTTATTATCCAGGAAACAGTCTCCCAAACATAGTTATCACTGGATTGGAAGGTCAAACACTCGACCTAAACGATTACAAAGGCAAAAAAGTTGTATTAAACTTTTGGGCTGCATACGATGCCCATTCAAGAGCCAACAATGTTCGTTTGAATAATTATATTAAAAGCAATGCAAGCGATGTTGAGTTTCTTTCAATCTCATTAGATGAGAACATAAATGTGTGTAAAAGAACTGCTCTCTTGGATAAAATTGATATGAGTTCGCAATTTTGCGATGCAAAAGGAACCAATTCAGAGATTTATAAAGATTTCAATCTCGACAAAGGTTTCACAAGTTACTTAATTGACGAAAAAGGAGTTATAAAGGCAATAAACCTTTCACCAGATAGATTAAAGGAATTGCTATAACTCACAAATAGAGGAATTTAAAAAGGCTGTCTCGAACACGTAGACAGCCTTTTTTGTATTTTATAATAATCAATTTCAACCATCTAATTGAACATATCATCAATACCTTCATTCTTTCTTACGGGCTCATTGCTCTGATAGAAATCAGATGAATACTTTTGTTGATCAACACAAGGGTTTCTATATTTATCAGGAATTTCAAACACACCATCATCCGCCATATTCAGAGATTTATCTGCATATACTTTTTGATAAAACAATCCATGAATTGGTAGTGCAGCAGCAGCCCCTTGTCCATATGCCATTCTATCGAAGTGAATAGATGGCTCTTCACCACCTACCCAACATGCAGCCACAATTTCGGGTGTAAACGACATAAACCATGCGTCCGAGTTATCATTGCTCGTCCCTGTTTTTGCTCCCATCTCTCCTTTCAGATTGTATAATCGTCGCAATCTACTTCCAGTTCCACCATCTACCACAGCCTTTAGCATATCTATCATCTTATATGAAGTAGATTCACTAAATATCTCTTGAGTGGATGGCACAAAAGATGATATCACATTTCCATACGAATCTTCAATTCTTGTGACAAGCATTGGTTCTACACGAATTCCTCTATTAACAAAAGCAGTGTAAGCCCCAGCCATTTCGTAAACCGATGCATCATTGGGCCCTAATGCCAATGAAACAACTGGATCAGCTTTTGTCCTCAGTCCAAACGAACCTAGCAAACGAGAAAAAGCATACGGCGAAAACAGTTTCATAAGATAAGCAGTTACCCAGTTGCTCGAGTTTTGCAACCCCCACTTAATTGTAACAAACTGTCCCTGGTTTGCATTATTAGCATTACGTGGTGTCCACGGAATACCATTCTCATCAATAATTGTTTGAGGTTCATGTATAGTGCCATCACATGGAGTTAAGCCCTCCTCCATAGCAAGAGTATATAAGTATGGCTTTATGGTAGAGCCTATTTGACGCTTTCCACTCGATACCATATCATATTTGAAATGAGAAAAGCTTGGACCGCCCACATATGCTTTCACATGCCCAGTTAGTGGACTCATTGCCATAAATCCAGTTCTCAAAAATTCTTTATGATATCTAATGGAATCCCATGGTGTCATCACCGTATCTATATCGCCTTGCCACGAAAAGACCTTCATTTCAACTGGATCATCTTTAAAGTTGCTAAGTATTTTTTCTTCCGACCAACCCTCATTCTTTAAAATGCGGTATCTGTCAGTCTGTTTCATTGCGGTGCGCATAAAGTTTTCAACCTTATCCGCCACTTTGTTTGAATATGGGGCATACTTTTTCCCCTTCTTCTCATCCGAAAAGTGCTTTTGTAAATACCCCCCCAGGTGCTCTTCTACGGCTTGCTCAGCATAAGTTTGCATTCTCGAATCGATAGTTGAGTATATCTTCAAACCATCTGTATAGATATTATAATTTGATCCGTCAGACTTTACATTCTTATTACACCAACCATATAGTGGATTATTAATCCACGACAAAGAATCCTCGTAAAACTGCTGACCTTGCCATGATGCATAGTTCTTCTTATTAGGCTTTTTAGCCATCATCATCTTGGCCAAATGTTGACGATAATATGGAGCAGGAATCGATATATGGTCAACTCTCTTAAAGTCTAAATCGATTGACAATTGCTTAAGCGAGTCAGTCTCCACTTTTGAGATATAGCCGTTTTTTCGCATCTGAGTCAACACCACATTGCGCCTTTCTCTTGTAAGCTCCTCGCGCCTTACCGGATTATATAAGGCAGAGTTTTTTAGCATACCTATCAACATTGCCGATTCTTCGATATTTAAATCAATTGGGCTTTTATTGAAATATGTTTTAGCAGCCGATTTTATACCTATTGCATCATAGTTGAAATCGTATTTGTTAAGATAAAGATTAATAATCTCATCTTTGGTATAGTGGCGCTCAAGTTTTACTGCAATAATCCACTCAATAGGCTTTTGAAATGCACGCTGAAGTTTATTGCTAGCCCTAGGCGAATAAAGCAGCTTTGCAAGTTGTTGCGAGATAGTACTTCCGCCACCACTACTTTCGTGTTGAAAAAGAAGAGTTTTAAAAATCACTCTACCTAGCCCTATAGCATCAATCCCTGAGTGAGAATAGTATCTCTGATCTTCGGTAGCAACAAGGGCATCAATCAAGTTTGGCGACAACTCGCTATAGTCAATAAATATCCTATTATCATTACTCTGAGAATAAGTAAATAATAATTGGTCGTCGGATGATATTACTTGTGATGCATACTTATCAATAGGGTTTTCAAGTTCATCAATTTCTGGCAAATAGCCAATTATACCTGATGAAATAAGAGAAAATGACACCACACTAATCACTACAACTGCAAAAAATCCAAGCCAAAGCAACTTAATTACACTTCGCTTAAAAGAATTCTTCTTTGTATTCTGTTTTTTATTTGATTTTGTTTTCTTTCCCATAACATACTTACGTATCGCCCTATATTTCACTAAGGCCTATTCGACACAAAAGTAAGCAAATACATTGAATTAGCTGAAGTAAAGGATATTAAAAAATAACAAAGAGAATTAGCTACTCAAATTCAGCTCATTTCGCCTCGTAATGATACACCCATAAGATGCCTAACCTCATTCGGTTGCTTACCATTACCTAGCAACGACATAAGCTTTGCAAGTGCAGCCTCTGCTGTCATATCATGACCCGAAACCACTCCCAATCTTTCAAGATGCTGGCCAGTTCCATATCGATGCATCTCTACATTACCATATAAGCATTGTGTAACATTTACCACAACAATTCCCTTATCCATCGCCTCGCTCAATAGGTCTATAAACCATTGATCTCGCAATGCATTGCCCGAGCCAAACGTTTCGAGAACAACACCTTTTAAGTTTGGAACTGATAAAATTGCGTTAACCACATTTTTTTGAATCCCTGGAAACAATTTAATGATTGCAACATCATTATTAAGATGGTAATTAAACTTGACGGGCTGCTCAAAATCGGGAGTTAGGATAAACTTATCATGATATTTAATATCAACTCCCACTTCAGCAAGATATGGATAGTTGGGGCTATTAAATGCACTAAAGTTATCAGCGTTTACTTTAGTTGTTCTATTACCCCTCATCAAAAGGTTCTGCATATATACACAAAGCTCTGGCACTTTAGGATTACCATTTTCAGCTTTATCAGCAGCAATCTCTAAAGCGGTAATTAGATTCTCTTTTCCATCTGTTCTCAGCTTCCCAATAGGTAGTTGCGAACCAGTGAATATTACGGGCTTTGTCAAATTTTCCATCATAAAGCTCAACACTGACGCAGTATAAGACATGGTATCTGTGCCATGCAAAATAACAAAACCATCATACTTATCGTAATTATCTTGAACAACTTTAGTAATCTCAATCCAGTTATGTAGATTAATTTCCGACGAATCAATGGGGGGGTCAAATAAGTATGTATCAACATTAAATTTCAAGCGTTTCATTTCAGGCACATTCGATTTGAGATGACTAAAATTAAAAGCTTCTAAGGCTCCTGTCTCAACATTCTCAACCATACCTATGGTACCACCGGTATATATAAGCAAAACATTGGCATCACTACTTATCATATCGATATATTTTTAAAAGTATTTTGCAGCAAAAATAAACATTTTGTCGACAACAACCGCACATTTTGAAACTAAAAACCTACCAAACAAGCCGAATACACAGCATGCACTATCATAACGATATCGAACTAAAACATATTATTATTGTTTTAATAGTTAAACAAGCACTGCTCAGACAGTGTTTAAATAGCGATTAAGCAGTATATAAACACTATAAAAGCACTATATAAACTGAAAAAACAATAGCAATGAAACATTCAATCAACACAGTCTGGAAAGAAAACAGCACATTCGAAACCGACCTAGATGGTCATAATATTATAATAGATTTATCGAAGGAGTCAGGAGGAAATGATGCTGGGCCACGGCCAAAAAAATTAGCACTGCTAGCCGCAACAGGATGTACAAGCATGGACGTAATTGACATTCTGAAAAAAATGCGAGTTACACCCGATAAGTTCAACGTGCGCATTGATGCAGATTTAAGTGAGTCACATCCTATTACCTACACCTCTATAAAAGTTATATATGAGTTCGAAGGCAACGATCTTCCAAAAGAAAAAATCGAAAGAGCTTGCAAGCTTTCTTTCGAAAAATATTGTGGAGTAATGGCTATGTATAAAAAGGCAATCCCTGTTACATACGAAATCAATATAAAGAATTCATAAACTTTAGAGCCTAAATTCCAAAACTATAAGATATATTTTTTGTACTTTTGTACAAGTTTAAATATTTATCAACTATGTGCTACAAAAGTAATTAGATGATAATAGTTGTAATCTTGGAATCATAACAACATTAAAAAATTATATATAGAACTATGCAAACAATGGACTTATTCAATTTTGCCGACAAAAAGGCATTTGTTAGAGTTGACATTAATGTTCCACTCGATGAAAACTTTAATATTACCGACGACACTCGCATCCGTGCAGCGATACCTACACTAAAAAAAATTATTAGTGATGGTGGAAGTGTTATCATAGGATCACATCTTGGTCGCCCCAAAGGTGCAACAGAAAAGTTTAGCTTAAAGCATGTACTACCACGTCTATCAGAACTTCTTGGCACAACTGTTCAATTTGCTGATGACTGCATTGGAGAAGATGCTACAACAAAAGCAGCAAACTTAAAACCAGGTGAGGCACTTTTACTTGAAAACCTACGCTTCTATGCCGAAGAAGAAGGCAAGCCACGCGGACTAGCTGATGATGCAAGCGAAGAGGAAGTAGCAAATGCAAAAAAAGCGGTTAAAGAGTCTCAAAAAGAATTCACAAAGAAACTAGCCTCATATGCAGATGTATATGTAAATGATGCATTCGGTACTGCACACCGCGCTCATGCCTCTACTGCTCTAATTGCAGATCATTTTGATGCAGAGCACAAACTTTTCGGATATCTATTGGAAAAAGAGGTAAATTCAGTTGAAAAAGTTCTAAAAGAGACTAATCGTCCATTTACTGCAATAATGGGAGGTTCTAAAGTATCTTCAAAAATTGAAGTAATCACTAGCTTATTAGGAAAAGTTGATAATCTTATCTTAGCTGGCGGAATGACATACACTTTTGTTAAATCAGAGGGTGGTGAAATTGGCAACTCACTAGTTGAGCTAGACAAGCTAGATCTTGCTAAAGAAATTGTGAAGATGGCCAAGGAGAAAGGAGTAAACCTGATTTTAGCTACTGACGCTAAAATTGCTAATAAGTTTGCTAACGATGCAGACACACAATTTATCGATGCAGATAAAATACCTGAGGGATGGCTAGGTCTAGACATCGGTCCAAAATCAGAAGAAGAGTTTGCAAGAGTAATAAAAGAATCAAAGACTATCCTTTGGAATGGTCCAGTTGGTGTATTCGAAATGGACAACTTTGAACACGGTTCAAAAGTAGTATCTGATGCTATCGTTGAAGCTACTAAAAATGGCGCATTTTCTTTAGTAGGTGGTGGAGACTCAGTTGCATGCATAAATAAGTTTGATCAAGCAAATGATGTTTCATACGTATCTACAGGTGGTGGTGCTTTATTAGAAATGATTGAAGGCAAAACACTACCAGGAGTAAAAGCTATACGCGGATACTAATAAATAATAGGATTTTGGTAAATAGCTCTTATCCATTTAACTATTGTGATAGTATAAGGATACTAACATAATATATCAATCTTAAAACCGTGCAAACTACTAATTTGCACGGTTTTTACTTAAAATCCCATATATGATTTCTCATATATTTTTGTACCTAGAATACTAAGGCTATTCCGCTCTTAGCAACAATCAAAAGGCAGATAGATAATAATTGAAACTTAAAATAGAAATGAAAAAGTCAATTCTGCTGATTATTTGTTCCATTATTTACATTAGTATATTTGCACAGAGCAATACCTTGGAGCAAAGCAACTATGCAGCAGACACTCTTATTTACCATATTCCACAAAAAGACCCATTGAGAGTTATAACAATTGGGTTTGGGGTTAATATGGGCATATGGACCTTTAATAGATACATAACACACGAAGATTTTGCATATATAAGTCTCCACACAATAAAAAGAAACCTCAAAACATACCCAGTGTGGGACTCTGATAAACTATCCACCAACTTAATAGGACACCCCTATCACGGTTCGTTATATTACAATGCTGCAAGAGCAAATGGATACTCCTTTTGGGGCTCTTTACCATTTACTCTTGGAGGAAGTTTGATGTGGGAGTTTGCAATGGAAAATGAGCCACCATCTCGTAACGATTTAGTTGCAACAACCTTTGGCGGAGTAGCTCTTGGAGAAATGACATATAGACTTTCAGATTTAATATTAGATAATCGGACAACTGGCTCCAACAGGTTTATGCGTGAATTATCGGCAGGTCTTTTAGCCCCAACCAGATTAGTGAATAGACTAATCACAGGCAAAGCGTGGCAACATGAGTCTGTACGTGGCAATCATTTACCACGAACGCCTATTCACGGAATCGTGGCTGTAGGATCACGACATATTACTGATCATGACTACTCTAAAAAACATGGCATGGGACTGAAAGTATCGGTTGACTATGGAGAAGTATTCGAATACGAAATAGAAAAGCCATACGAATGGTTTCAGGCAAAGGCACAGCTTGATTTTGTTGCATCCCAATTCTCACTTACTCAGATTAATATTGTAGGCGCACTAAAAACATACGAGCTATACAATAAAAACAATTGGCAAATATTTGGTGGCTTTTTTCAGCATTTCAACTATTTCAATTCAAAAATAACAAAAGCAGATAATACCGAGTTTCGACCCTATTACATCTCCGAAGCCGCATCTATGGGTACTGGGTTGTTAATCGAGAAGGAAGGCGAGAAATTTGCCCTCGAAGGAAAATACTTTATTAACGGTATTGCATTAGGTGCCAGCATATCCGATTATTTCAAAATTGATGAGCGCGACTACAACATGGGTAGTGGATTCAGTATTAAAGCTCAAACTGAAGTAAGTTTCAATAAAAAGATAAGACTAAGACTAAGAGCCGAGAATTATAATATTTATACATGGATGGGCTATGACGAAGAGCTTAACTTTAAAGACTTAACCCGTTACGAAAAAGATTTTCTAGATACGCAAGGCGATAGAAGTATTGCCAGACTATACTTAATTGGCCTTACGGCTGAATATGATTTATCTAAAAACATGTATCTAGGCCTAGAGCGTTATAGATATATTAGACAAACCAATTACAAACATATGGCCAAAGTAAGATACTCTGCCTGGGATGACTTTATTTATCTAGGACTTAAGTTCTAAAATACTTTATAATGAAATACCCAGTTCAATCAATACTTTTACAGGCAGAGGCAAATCATGCAAGACAAGTACACCAATTATAGTTTTAATTTTGATATTAAATCACAACTATATCCAAATACTGAAACAAACACTATAATCGGATAAAAACATACAAATCAAGAATATCAAAATGGGTACGAGAACATAATTTTATAATGTTAAGCGTATTAACAGACAAATAATTAAGAGATAAGCCAATTATTTTGTAATTTTGAACGTTTTTCCAGATTGATGTCTGGGACGATCAAAATAATAAAAAACAATGAACATTTCATACAACTGGCTCAAAGAGTACATTCAATTCAATTTATCACCACAAGAAACAGCTGATGCACTAACCTCAATAGGGTTAGAAGCAGGCAGTGTAGAAGAAATTCAAAGCATACGCGGTGGACTAGAAGGCCTAGTTATTGGCGAAGTATTAACTTGCGAACCACACCCTGGCTCAGACCATTTGAGCTTGACAACCGTAAACGTTGGCGGTGAGGAGGCTTTAAAGATAGTTTGTGGAGCACCAAACGTAGCAAAAGGACAAAAGGTAGTAGTTGCCACAATAGGCACCAAAATATATTTTGGCGACAACGAGGTAACTATCAAGCGATCAAAAATTAGAGGCGAAGAGTCGCACGGAATGATATGCTCGGAAGATGAGATAGGTATAGGCAAAGCAAGCGATGGTATTATTGTGCTTCCTGAAGACGCACAAGTAGGAATGACCGCAAAAGAATACTATAATATCAAAAGCGATTATGTATTTGAGATAGATATTACCCCAAACCGTGTAGATGGAACATCACACTACGGAGTGGCTAGAGATTTGGCTGCATATCTAAAGCAAGCCAATATTGAGCATAAGCTAATAAAACCATCTGTAGAAAACTTTGTAATAGACAAAAAAGATGGCGGGATAGATGTAGTAGTAGAAAACAATGAAGCATGTCCACGCTATTCGGGCCTCACAATGCGAAATATAGAGGTAAAAGAGAGCCCTGATTGGTTAAAAAACAAATTACTATTAATAGGATTGCGTCCAATAAATAATATTGTTGATATCACCAACTTTGTACTACACGAAACAGGGCATCCAATGCATGCATTCGATGCAAAATATATAACTGGCAACAAGGTAGTAGTAAAGACCTTACCTGCTGGAACAAAATTCACTACTCTTGACCAAGAAGAGCGAGAGCTACACGAAAACGACTTAATGATTTGTAACAACAATGAAGGCATGTGTATTGCAGGAGTTTTTGGAGGAGACAAATCAGGAGTAACTGAAACCACCACAGATGTTTTCCTAGAGTCTGCATATTTCAATCCTACGTGGGTGCGCAAGGCTGCTAGACGAAATGGACTAAACACCGACTCTTCATTTAGATTTGAGCGTGGCGTTGATCCTAACAATACTATCTACGTTTTAAAACGTGCAGCTCTATTAATAAAAGAATTAGCTGGTGGAACAATTGAGGGAGACATAAGAGATATTTATCCTACCCCCATCGAAAAGCCATCTGTAACATTAAGCTACGAAAAGGCTAACAAACTTATTGGTAAGGAAATTGATAAAGCTACAGTTAAGAATATTCTTGAAAGCCTTGAGATAGAGATTGAATCTGAAACAGATACTGAACTTACACTCCGCATACCTACCTACAGAGTTGATGTATTAAGAGATGTGGATGTGATTGAAGAAGTATTAAGAATATATGGATATAATAATATTGAATTTAGCAATTCAGTAAAGTCAAACTTATCATATCAGACCGAAACTGACAATAAATATAAGCTTCAAACACTTATTTCGGAACAATTGACAGCCGCTGGATTTTATGAAATAATGAACAACTCGCTCACCAGCCGCTCATACTACGAAAACAATGAAGTATATCCTATAAATCGTAGTGTCTCAATACTAAATCAATTGAGCAACGACCTGGGAGTAATGCGTCAAACGCTACTTTATGGAGGACTAGAAAGTATTGCATACAATAGAAACAGAAAGCACAACGATCTGCGACTATATGAGTTTGGTAACTGCTACACATACAATATTGACAAAAAGCGCGATAATAACGTATTGGCCGAGTATAGCGAAGATACGCGTATTGGACTTTGGATATGTGGAAAGACCACACGCAAAAATTGGGCAACAAACGAAGCAGACAGCTCTGTATTTGAGCTTAAGGCGGCAATCGAAAACATTCTAAAACGAATAGGCATTGGCAATAAACAAGTTGTATTCGAAACACTAGAGAGCCCTATCTACTCATCTGGAATGACAATAAGATCACACAAACGCAATATAGGTTCATTTGGTATTGTATCATCTATAGTTTTAAGAGATTTCGACATCGACACTGAAGTATATTATGCAGAGATGAGCTGGGACGTACTTATGAAAGAGATTAAATCTAACAAAGTGAAGTTCTCAGAGATATCTAAATTCCCAGCAGTAAGTCGCGACCTAGCATTATTACTTGACAAAAACATCAACTTTGATGAAATTGAGAAAATAGCAATGAAGTCGGAACGCAAGCTACTTAAGCAAGTTTCTCTTTTTGACGTTTACGAAGGTAAAAACCTGCCAGAAGGTAAGAAGTCATACGCTGTAAACTTCATGCTACAAGATGAATCAAAAACATTAACAGACAAGCAAATTGATGCAGTAATGAAAAAAATACAGCACAATCTTGAGAAAGAGCTGAATGCATCATTAAGATAGAAATTATAAAAAACAAATTATTTAATAAAGCCATAAAACCAGAATATGGGAAGAGCATTTGAATATCGCAAAGAAAGGAAAATGAAACGCTGGGGCAATATGTCACGCGTGTTCACAAAGATTGGAAAGGAAATAACAATGGCCACCAAAGCAGGTGGACCCGATCCTAGCACCAATCCCCGACTGCGCGTTCTGATACAACAGGCAAAAAAAGAAAATATGCCTAAAGACAATGTGGAGCGTGCTATAAAGAAAGCGACTGACAGAGATGCCTCGGATTATAAAGAGGTGGTTTATGAAGGTTATGGACCACATGGTGTGGCAATTGTTGTAGAAACTGCTACAGACAATACCACAAGAACTGTGGCCAATGTGAGAAGTTATTTCAACAAATATGGAGGATCATTGGGAACAAGCGGTAGCCTCGAGTTTTTATTCGACCACAAGTGTGTTTTCAAAGTTTCAGATAAAGAGGGAGTATCCCTCGAAGATCTCGAGCTAGACTTGATAGACTATGGAGTAGATGAAGTAGTGGCAGATGAAGACACTATCTATTTGTATGGAGAGTTTAAATCATACTCTGAGATTCAGTCATATCTTGAGGAAAATGATTTTGAAATACACTCAGCAGAGTTTGAGAGGATACCTCACGACACAAAGGTATTGGACGACGATCAAAAAGCTCAAATTGAAAAGCTACTTGAGAAGTTTGAAGAAGATGACGATGTTCAAAATGTTTTCCACAATATGGAAATGTAGCAACACCTCTATTCACTACCAACAATCACAAAATATATAGGGAGCAATTAGCTTAAAAAGCTTTGCTCCCTATTTTATTTTCATTCTATTATAAAATATAAATTACTTTCTATAATATGCCTCTAACGCCTCTTTTGCAGCAACAAACGAGCTCTTTTGAGCTGTAAGCACAGCATCCTCTAATAGTGGCATCAAATTTTCTATTTTTGGATTTTGATAGAAATCATTTCGCAAACGTTCGTTGATTGTTTCATACATCCAGTATTTGGCCTGCTTATTTCGTCGCACCTCAAAATAGTTATTCTCTTTCACAAAATCGATATATTTAAAAATCATATCCCACACCTCATCAATACCAATCGCATAGAATCCAGAATAGGTTAAAACCTCAGGAGTCCATCCCGACTCAGCCATTGGAAATAAGTGTAAAGCATTTTGTAGCTGTCGTTGTGCCATCTTAGCCTTCTTAATGTTATCACCATCAGCTTTGTTTATAACTATTCCATCCGCCATTTCCATTATACCACGTTTTATTCCCTGAAGTTCATCTCCAGTTCCCGAAAGCTGAATCAGCAAGAAGAAATCAACCATAGAGTGCACCGCTGTTTCGGACTGCCCTACACCCACTGTTTCAACAAAAATATAATCAAACCCAGCAGCCTCACAAAGTATAATAGTTTCTCGTGTTTTTCGTGCCACTCCACCAAGCGAGCCCGCCGAAGGCGAGGGGCGAATAAATGCATCTTGTTGAACAGACAATTTCTCCATTCTTGTCTTATCACCAAGAATACTTCCCCTTGTCCGCTCGCTAGAAGGGTCTATTGCAAGTACAGCCAGTTTATGCCCCTTATTGATTAGATGCATACCAAACGAATCAATAGAGGTACTCTTTCCAGCGCCAGGCACTCCAGTTATGCCAATTCTCACCGAGTTTCCAGAATAAGGCAGACATCTATTAATAATAGCTTGAGCTATTTCATGATGTTCGGGTTTTGAACTCTCAACCAACGTAACAGCCTGACTAAGGATAGAAATATTACCAGCCAGTATCCCATCTACGTATTCATCAACAGATAGCTGTCGACGTCTAACTTGTCGTTTACTTTTTAGATAGGGATTTATACTAGGCGGCTGTTCAATACCTTTATTTACATTTAAACTTTGATATTTTGGATCGTTTTCAGGATGTGTCATAATATTTAAATTAAAAGAAAAACCGAATAAAGTCTTTTTACAAAGATACTCTATTCGGTCAATATTTAAAAACCTTACACTAGGTTTTAATTATCACTTTCTCTCTTTAGGTGTCACACGTCCAGAAATTGTAAGTACATAAACTGAATCTGGAACATTGGTATAAACCGTTACATTTTTACGGAAATTACCTGGGCGAGCCACAGTTGAGTATTTCACATCAATCTTTCCTGTACTGCCTGGCAATATTGGCTCCTTTGTGTATGATGGCGTAGTACAGCCACATGAAGCCGACACACGTTGTATAATTAATGGCTTATCGCCAGTATTTGTAAATTCAAACTGAGTGGTCACAGCACCAATCTCTTCTTTGATCGTTCCGAAGTTATGAGTTTTCTTACTAAACTTAGCGTTTGGAGATGATTGTGCAAATGTAATACCTGTTAGCAATACGCTAAACAAAAGGACTAAACTAATTTTTTTCATTATCGTGATTATTTTATTATAGATTCATTTTACATTATTTGAGATACAAAAGTAACAAATAAGTTTATTCACTGTTCATTATTTAACATTTATTCTTGAGCCACCAGTATGCGAAGTAAACTCAGGCGCATACATTGATTGTATGGTAGTTATGCCATTTGAATACTCTCCTTTTCGGTTTACTACAACGGTATATTCAAACACATAGGTTCCCTTAGGCAATATATCTATATAGTAATTGGTAGAGGCATCTTTTGGTGATTGATAATATATTACCCCCTCATCCCACTTAGCTCCAGAAAGCTGATTTACTGATTCAAAGCAAGATGCTCTCATATCCTTTATATGTACAAACTCCATATCACGATCAGTGCGAACTGTGATGCGAACTACAACTTTATCGCCAACACTCAATCCACCATCACTATCAACCCTCATCAGTCTTCTACCATTCGAGTCAGTTTGCTCTATAAACAGTTCCTTCTTTACATCAAGCGAGGCGTCATTACCTTCAATCTTATCCAAATCCTCAAAGTACTGCAAATACACGGCACCCCATGCTGGAGTATTGCCTCGTTGCGAAACATCAATATTGCCCATCTCAGATTTGATCTCGGATTTATGCCAACTCTCTTTAAAATAACCTGTCCCCAAGTCTTTATTATTAGCCTCAACAAGCTCACCACCCACAGTTATCGCCATTTCACCATCTGTTTCAAACCAATCAGAACCAGTGCTAAGCAATGCATACACCGCATCGATAGTAGCATGAGTTGACTCCCACTGTTGTGTTTGCTTTTGTTTTAGCAACCAGCGCTTCATATTATCCATCTCATTATTATCAGCCCCAGCCTCTTTAAAAGCTTCCATTATAAAGGTATGAACAGAAACAGCCGATTGAGACATAAATACATTAGTACGATTATTTGCCCAATACATACCCATCTCATTGCTTATAGTAGCATGTTCACGAAGCGACTTAATGATTTCATTTACTATCTTATCATTTCCTTTACTACTCATTATCACCGAAATAAGTGAGCGACTGTACAAATCAAATCGAATCCAATATTTTGTAATAACCGAATTATAGAACTCTGTCATTTCAGACAATTTATTATCAATCTTATATTCGGAATATAAATTGCGTATAAACAAATACTCTAAATCAACTGTGCTTATATATTTGTTATCCTTCCACGACTTATTATTTCTCTTCATAAGTTCAAATCTACGTAGTGACTCATTATCTACAAAATCAAGGGCCTGTCTAATCATTGGCTCTACCGCCGGACCATTTTCTATACCCAATTGCGACAATTGGCTAAACCCATAAAGAATATATTGAGTTATACCCACATTAGGTCGAAAGCCCTCAAACCAGCTCCAACCACCATTAGGTGACTGAAGTTTCTGAAGCTGCTCTACAGCTTTATTTGTAATATTGTCACTACGATTTATATCAAACAAAAGAGACAATTTTTGTTTCTGCTCAGATTCATTCCTTGCCTCCATCACCCAAGGAGTTTCCTCGATAAGAATACTCTTTAGCTCCTCATTCTTTTCAAGATTTGAAAGTAGTGTCTCAGATGTTCCACCCTGTTTTTTCCAAGCCTCCACCATTGCACTCACCTTAGGATATGACTCACCAATATGGATGCCAAGTTTATTTGCATAATAGGCAGCAAACCACGAAACAGAGTTATCATTATCAGTTGTTCCAAGCACAGGCAGTGCCTGTATGGCATACCATGCAGGATTGGTGGTAAACTCAAGCGTTAGCCTATAGTCATGTCGTGTATTTGAAGTTTTGTCAACCAATCTATCAAACACAAACGACTTATCCTCATTTGTATTCAAATCCATTCTTATCGACTCCGTTACCATCATTCTATTAGGCAACACCGCCAAAGCATGTTGCTCGCCATCACTAAAGTTATCACTCTTAGCTACAATTCTAACACCAATAATATCAATATCAGAAGGAACTACAAACAGCCACGAAGCTTCGGTTGATGCATCACGCTCAATGAAGAAGTTTTGCTCTATACTGTCAACAGTAGCAAGCTCAATTTTATCATCATTTACAGGATTAAAAAACTCAATTGAAACTACTCCATCAATATCCCCCTCCGATAGATTCGAAATCTTTGTACTAATTGATGTCTTATCACCTTGCCTAACAAATCGTGGCATATTGGGTGTTACCATCAATTCTTTTTGCGAAACAGTAACCTCTTCAGCATATCCAGAGTTTAGATTTTTATCATGAGCCAGTAGACGCAATTTCCATTTTGTATTAGCATCAGGCACGGTAAATGCTATTTGTGTCTCACCCTTATTATTGGTTACTAACTGAGGATAAAAGAATGCTGTCTCATCAAAATTACGACGGATATTATCGTTTATAGATTGTTTATCCTCAGCCTTATCATCTTCTACAATAATCATTATCTCTTCTTCTGCCCTCATATCCTGCGATTCGGCATTTTGAAGTTTAGGAGCAGCAGCATACATCATCTGTTCACTCACCATTCCCGCACTACGAGCCAATATTCGTGATGAGCCATAAGGCAATGAAAAGCCATACCAATTAAAGAAATCAAAAGCAAACTCATCATAGCTAATATATTTATATCTTGAGTTTCCTATTATTTGATTAGTCATCTCAGAGCCATCTTTGTTAAGTGCAAACATAGACCGATAACTGTTTACCACATTTGTATTAAAGCTCCATTTCGGTGTTTGATATAACTTATCTAATGACATATCATACATAGAAGCCAATACCTCAGCAATAGTTGGGTTGCCTTTGCTATCCCTTACCGAGATTCTCCACTCCTCCTTAGCTCCCGGTCTAATCTTGTCTCTAAATGTATCTAATGTAATATCAAGAGTCTTCTTTTCCTCTTCAGGCATCATATTTATAGCGTGCGAATAGAACTTCCCATCCCTAACATAGTTCAACATCAGTGTTATCCCATCCTTATAAATATCCTTATATTTGAAAGAGAAGTTTCTATTTTCATTATTCAACACTATCCACTCACGCTCCAATAAGTTGTCTCTTTGCCATAATTCGTAAAGCACATTCACTTTATCAGTAGCCCCAAGGATTATCTCTGCAGCCTTCGATTTACTAAAAGAACTATTCTTAACCACCAACCATTCATTTGTCTTGATAGGTGGATTCTTATCAGAATATGAAAATAACACCACATCATTATCAGATACAACCTCCCTACCCTTATTATCTTTGGATATTAACTTGATGCGATATTTTCCAGATGGTAGCTTCACAAGTTGTTGTTTCAGTTGCTTTTGTTCGCCCACCTCAAACGCCCCACTTACCACCTCTCTATTAATAGAGTCATTCTCCAAAAGAGAATAAATCTTATATTCACCCTTTGCATCTATCTTTTCACCATCAAGATTAGTGGCGGATATTACAATTCTGTCGTTACTGCTCTTTTCAAGTTTATCCTTTACATCCAACGATAATAGCATTGACACATCCCCCACTGCCACAGTATAAACGGAAGATTGTGTTTCTCCATTTATATCGGTAACACTTGCCTCTATATTAAAAGTATATATCTGTCGTGAGGTGATTCCTTTATCAGCCTTTTCGGGTGTAAATAATATCTCAAAATATCCATCATCATTTGTGGTAGTTATACCCTCATCAAATTGTTGAGAACTCCCACCCCATATACTCCATAAAAATTGTTGGCGTGTGATGCGGTATTTAACTGTTGCACCTTGAAGATTTATTCCTGAAAAGCTCTTAGCCCTTCCCTTAACCGAAACCTCTTCGCCAAAGCTATATGTCTTATCAATTTTGTCAAATTCAATATCAAATGTTGGACGTTTATACTCCTCCACTTTGAAGTAAGCACTACCATTAGAGGAGCGAATGGTGTAAGTACCATTTAGAGCATTAGTTGGAAGCACATACTCACCCGATACAGAACCAAACTCATTAACAGATAGCAACTGTTTGGATATCTCTCTACCATTAACGTCTCTAAGTGCAAACTCAATACTTCTATCGGTTAACAACTTTGCCTCCTTCCCATCTGTAGCAGTAGCAATAGCCTTAAAGTAAACTGTTTGCCCTGGACGATAAATTCCTCTATCCGTATAGATATTTACTATATCTCTGCTTTTTGTATTTTCAGATGAAGTGATATTAAATGAAAATGGAAGTCTTGCCAACTCCGAGCCATAATCGTCATCCATGGTTGCATTATAAAAAAGATCACGATTAGGTATATCTTTATTATAATTGGCCTGCCCCATTTTATTGGCAGATATCGATTCTATCTTTTTAAGCTTAGAGGTTGACCAATTACCCGGCAACACATATATATCCACCTTTGCACCTTCAATAGGTTTTCCTGTGGTACGATCTAAAACAAAAAACTCATACACATCCTTTGCCGTAAAGCGCGAAAGCACAGTCAAATCAGAAACACTAAATATAAAGTTATAATCACCATCATCAAACAGTTCACCATCACTAACACTCAACATGTATATACCTGGTGTATTGATATCCACATTGAATGAGTGTTCCTTAAATTGATACTCATTTTTAGATGGTAATTCAATTTCAATATCTTTTACAAAAACAGCTTTATCAATCAAGCTTTTAGTAGAATTGTATTTGTATGTCAATACATCAACATGAGATTTCAACTTATAAACCTTAAGCTTTAACGATGAAATATTTCGATACGATAGATCAAACTTCTTATTTTCACTCAGGGCAAAAGTTTTATTGCCCGAAATAGTGAATCTTGGATTTGTAATCTCTGACAGTTTGTTCTTGAGCAAACCAATCCTATCATATTCGGGAAATTTTGCAATATATTCTTTCAGAAGATTATATGTTTCTTTTATATATTCCTCTTGTTGATCATTATTTATAGTCATCGAAACCAGATGACTCACAACCTCTACACTAAAAGGATTATCTGCATTATCATTAAGCAATTGTTCAAGTCGATCTTTAGCATACATATTATAATAAGCCGGAAGCGCACTACGCAAGTAATTCAGATTATCCAACTCTGTAATAATCAATGCATCACTCATATTTCTTTGATTCAGCGAAACAACAAAATCTTTATATGCTTGAAGCGACCATAAATTATATTCGTTAGAAGAGGGATTGAAATCGATACTTGAAAAGTAGTCTATACTTGTAAAAAGGTTTTTTATATCTATCCCCCTTACAGCAATTATCGAACTCAAATCTTTATCAGACTGTAAGTCCCTGAAGTTTTCTATTCTTCGTTGAGACAAAAAGTCATACATAGTTGGAAACAATATACGAGATGACTTGCCAAGTGTAACCACTGCCTTATAACTCTCCACGTCAGACTCCAACAATTCTTTTTGTTCCTGCACCGAAGCATTAAGGTGCTCAACTGTTTTATTGTAGAAAACATTTCGCGTCCACTCTTTCATATCTTCAGGAATGAAATCACCTAATTCAGTTCGCTGATCAATCTGCCAAGAGTTGCCTTGGTAATAGCTCAAATAAAGCTCACCAAGCATTGAATGAAGCACAGATTGCTCAACTACATCCGTACTAACATCAATCATCTCTATCAAATTGTCAAAAATGTAAATATCGTCATCACTATCTATCACCATTTTATAATCAGCCTGAAATATTAGTGCCTTGATAGCCTGCGGAGTATTCTTTTCGGCAATTGCCTTTTGCATTATTTCGTCCACCACCTTGGCGGCCGACTTTGGCAAACCTTGATTATCGTGCTCTTCCACTTTCTTCCAATAGTCTTGGTAATTCATAGGTTTATTATTTTGAGATAACAATACTGTTGAAAACATTGTAAGTCCAACAACAGCCATTAAAATCAGTTTTTTCATAATTATACGAGTTTTGATTATCTTTTTTCCTTTACTATAGGATAGCTAAATATCGGTTTAGTTTAAAATTCACCTGCCAAATCTTATTAGCGACACACTATCTATATATAATGCAAAATGGCGCAATGTTGTTCCAACATTGCGCCATTTTTTTGGAGAATATACAAATTAGTTGATGAGTTACTACTCTTCACCACCTTCGTTATCGTCACCTTCGGTATCATCTCCTTCTGCATCGTCACCCTCATCATCTTTAGCCTTTACGGTAACTTTCACAGAACCTTCCACACCATCATTATCTTTTACATTGATAGTAGTTTCACCTTCAGCAACACCAGTAATAGTGATTTTGCTTTCATCGATAGAAGCATCAGCAATTTCAATATCTGAAATTGTAATAGTATAAGGAGCGTTTCCACCACTTACCTCTACTACTGCACTTTCACCTTCTACAACCACCTCAACTGCATCTGGGTTAAGTTTAATAGTTGGGGTTGGTTCATCATCACTTTCACATGCTACAAAAAAAAGTGCCATTACTAATGCACTCATCAAAACTGATAGTTTTTTCATCTTTAAAATAGTTTGTTTATAAATTAATTTATTGTTCAAATCAACAGCTCCACATAGGCGCCAAATTTCGAAATTTGTGTCGCTGTTTATTATATAGATGCAGAAATATAGAAAGTGATGCACCAACATTTCACATTTAAAGTTGATTAACCTTAGCATTAATCATGGTTTCGGTGCATATTTCAAAAGCGCATAATTTCCAATCAACTGTTACATTGGAGATTATACACCTTTTAAAACGAAGAAAGAAAAAGAATCAAAGAGATTCGTGTTAACATTGATTTAGAGCTGTTTTCGAGCTAAAGCAGCAGGAGCATCTAGTTCGGGACCCAATCCATGGCGTGCCTTCACCCAACCATCATGATCCCACATCTCAGTTTTACGTCGTTTATTTTCGAAGTCCCAAACCGAGTCAATTTCATATTCAACTACCTGACCGCTCATAGATAATCCTACCCAGCTAAAGGCACCATTTTCATGCACAAATTTAACCCAATAAATAGAGTGCTCCTCAGAGTATCCATACATATTGATAAACTGACGCATAGGGTTGTCTATTCTCACGAAAGTAAGTTTATTAAAATATTCTGGATTAATTTTTCTAAGTATCATCTTAGCTTTCACAAGAGCATCGTCTTCCGAAAAAGTAAAATCCTTTACAGGCAACATACGATTTACATAGCTCAAGAGCATACTCTCATCTTCGTTTATCACAAATGATATATATGGAGAGTCGAACTCTTTAGGTGCTAATCGCTGAAAGCGTAGTATCAAAACATCAATACCATTTCTCAACTCGACACCATGCTCTACTATACGAATATTAAAAGGCACCTCAAGTAATTCCACCCACTCAATCTTGATTAAATCAGGATATCTTATTTTTCTTTGTCTATTTTCCAATGCGAATTATATTTAAGTGTAATTACCATGCTCCTTTACTTTCGGGAACTTTAGAGATAATGGGAAGTGATGATATCAAAATAAATGCAAGCACTAAATATATAATTGAGTGCGCGTGTGTAGAATTAACTGAACTTGTGATAACAGCAGTAGCTATTGTGATAGCAGTTATTTGCCCCATTTGCAATCCTAAGCTTCTTACGGCAGCAATATTGGCAGACTGTTCAGGTGCAAGCTGAATCCCAGCATTGCGACTGGCGGGGCTCATCACACCAAAGCCCGTTCCAATAAAAAAGGTGGAAATCATCAACCAAATATAAGGTGTAAGATTAAATGGCGGAGCAAAGAACAGCATAGCTACGCCAAATGATAATATTACAGAACCAATATAAAGAGGCAGCCTATACCCTGTTTGCCTTATACGAATACTCATCACGGTTGATAAAACAACAGATGCTATTCCATTAGTAACTAATAATGTGCCCGAATGCAAATCAGAGATTCCATATCTACTCACAGCATATAATGGAATAAGAGAGTTGCAACCAATAACCATTCCAGCATGAACAAAGTTGAGCAAGTTGACCGCCCCAAACCCTTTACCTTCAATAAACCTTGCCTGAATAAAAGGATTCTCGGTTCGGGGCAAATGACGCATTAGGAAAGTAAAGAAGAAAATTGAAATAACAATCAACGAAATAAATAGTGGAGAGAAATGATTGTCGGGGTTTTGACTATAATATGTTGCGCCATACATAGCCGACAAAACAGCTATACCCAACATAATAAGTCCAGGGAAATCCATCTTATGCCTTGTTTTATCTTTTTGTAAATCCTTTGGTATAAACCGATATGCAAAAAATAAAACAAGCACACCAATAGGTATATTAATAAAAAATATCCATTGCCAATTTAGGTAAGTCACAAACAAACCACCAAAGATTGGGCCAATCATGGCACCAGTAGAAAAAATACTTCCAAAAAGACCCAGATATTGCGGTCGAGCATTGCCAAAATGGTCAACAATAATTCCAGTTGCAGAAGGAGTGATACCTGCACCACCAATAGCCTGCACCACTCGCATGGCTATAAGCATATATATATTTGTGGACAAGCCGCACAACAGCGACGAGATTGTAAATACAAATACAGAGGTCATAAATATTCGTCGGTGACCGTAAAAAATACTAAGCTTAGCACTTAAGGGCAACATCAACACAAATCCTAAAGAATAGGCAGTCATAGTCCATGCCGACCAGCTAACAGATGTTCCAAGCTCGTGCTGCAAAGTATGTAGTGCAGTGGCCACAATAGTGGAATCGATAGTATTCATTAGCAGCGCAAGTGCAATGAACGAAAACACCAACAATCTATTTATTTTAATCTCGGACTCTGCCCTATCCGACACCTCATTTATTTCTTCCATCAAACAACTTTATTTCTCTCTTTTCCAAAAGGGGAACAAAATTAACAAAAATAGTTCACAATCCGTAAGGATGTCCAACAACATTACACAAGAATAATAATACGGTGCAACGTAGCATATACATTTGTAATCGGCAGTAACGCTAAAATCCCCTCTGTCTCATTGCCTCAAAAGTAAGTACAGCGGTTGACACTGAAACGTTTAACGAATCTATCTCACCACGCATAGGTATTTTTATTCTCTTATCAGCATTGTTTAGCCAAATTGGAGTAAGTCCATCCGCTTCTGTTCCCATCACTATTGCAGAGGCATTAGTAAAATTGGTATCTTGATAATACTCAGCAGCTTCAAGCTCGGCAGCATATGAGGCAATGTTTTTACTTCGCAGCCAATTAATAGCCTCCTCCGAAGTGCATACCGCAGTTTGCACAGTAAAAATCCCCCCTACGCTTGAGCGAATAACATTAGGATTGTAAAGGTCGGTTTGTGGTTGACACACCACCACTGCATCAATAGCTGCCGCATCAGCAGTGCGAAGAATTGCACCTAAATTCCCAGGTTTCTCAACCGATTCCAGAATTATTATAAATGGATTATCAGATAAAACAAGATTATCGAGTCCATGTTTTTTGGGTTTTGCTAAAGCCACAACACCATCGGAATTCTCGCGATAAGCTATTTTGCTAAATACTTCGTGAGTGATATCAAAAACTATACTATTGGGCAATGCATCCAAAACATCTGGATATTTAGTAGTCTCAAAAAGTTCGCGACACACATATACCGACTCAATTGTATAGTTGGCCCTTAAAGCAAGCGACAACTCGCGAGCCCCCTCAATAACGAAAAGACCTTGCTGTTGTCGCTCTCTATTTTTTCCAAGTTTTACAATGTTCTTTATAGCATTGTTTTGCAGACTTGTAATTGTCATACTTAAAGTTGAAAAGATAATTCTATTTTTCTTTCTTCAATAGGATTTGTTCTACCGCATCCTTTAGCTTTGATTTTGGAGCTGCTCCCATTACTGCCTGTGGTGTTTCATTCATAGGCACATACAAAATGGTGGGGAGGCTGCGGATACCGAATGCCTTAGCAATCTCAGTTTGCTCATCTACATTTACTTTGTAAACATAAATATCATCGCCATACTCAGCTGCCAAATCCTCAAGAATGGGTGATACCTGACGACATGGGCCACACCATGCAGCCCAAAAATCGATTATAGCCGGCTTATCACCAATATAGTTCCACTCCTGAGAATTTTCAAAATCAAATACTTTCTCTATAAATGATTTGTGATCAAGATCTATAGGCTTTACCGACTCATTGTTTTTAGGATTGTTTGCTACTGCCACAAACATAACGCTCAACAGAGCAAAACTCACCATCAATTTTTTCATTATTAATTTTTTTTATTGTGATTAATATAATTCCAATATGCATAACATATGAATATAGATTAATGTTTCAAGATTTGGTTTATTCCTCTTCTGGCTCTGTCCAATCGCCATGATCCTTAATTAACTGTTTCAATCGCTCAACAGCCTCAGCTTGAGGAATATTCTTTTCAATCAATCTCTTCTTTTTATAAAGAGAAATCTTACCATGCTCGGCACCCACATATCCATAATCAGCATCAGCCATTTCGCCAGGGCCATTCACAATACAACCCATCACACCAATTTTGAGATGACGCAAGTGAGAAAAATGTTCTTTAATAACAGCTACAGTAGATTGCAAATCGAATAATGTGCGACCACAGCTTGGACATGATATAAACTCTGTTTTACTAGTTCTTACCCTTGCAGCCTGTAGCAATCCAAATGCATAAGTATCAAGATCAGTAATATCAATATCACCTTCGTTGCTAATCATTATTCCGTTGCCAAAACCATCTAACAGGATTGTTCCGAAATCAACTCCGCCTTTTAGTTGAATTTCTTCAGCTATATTTTCTTTATAGCTTCGCTGAATAACTATAGGCACACGGCATTCGTTAATTAATAGCTTATGGATAGCTGCTCGCTGCTCGCCCACTCCATTAACATGGTTGGTGGTTAGTATTAAAACAACTTTTGGATAGTTCTTAATTTTATCGATAACCTCATCAGTCAAATCAGGATACGACACACGCAAGAAATTAACATGTGCTTTGCTATCACTTATTTTATCAATATTGTAAATAGTGAATAGCGGGAAGTTATCAATCTTATCCTCCCATCCATCATAGTCAACAATAGCCTTCATACCCTTCTGAAAGTTTTCGGGTACTGCAGAGCCTACATATATAAAATCGGGAATAAAGTGCGTACTGATACTCATATCAGGAGTATTGCTTCTATCCGAAATCACAACAGGAAGAAAATCACCTCCGATATTACGCACAGCATTAGTTACTACTCTATCAGTTGAGAAAGGAGAAAACTCGCCCCATAGTTCACCATCAATTGGCGCATGCTCGGAACGCTTTGCTACATACTCAGCTAATTTGCGCGCCACCGGCACTTCTACTTCGGGCTCTTCACTCAATGATACCCTAATGGTATCGCCTATGCCATCAGAAAGCAATGCACCGATACCCACTGCAGACTTCATTCGTCCATCCTCGCCATCACCTGCTTCGGTAACACCTAAGTGCAATGGAAAGTGCATATCCTCCTTATCCATTCTATCAACCAAAAGACGTACTGCTTTAGTCATCAGCAACGTGTTGGATGCCTTCATTGAAATCACTATATCATGAAAATCCTCTTCGAGTGCAATATATAGATACTCCATACACGATTCCACCATTCCTTCAGGTGTATCGCCATATCTACTCATTATTCTGTCGGAAAGCGAACCATGATTCACACCTATTCTTACAGCCACATTGTTTTGCTTGCACAAACGATAGAAAGGAGCCACCTTCTCTTTTATCTTTTCCAATTCGGCAGCATAACCCTCATCAGTATAATCAATCTCTTCAAATCGTTTTTGCTTATCGGCATAATTGCCCGGATTTATTCGCACCTTCTCACACATTGTGGCGGCCACTTGTGCTGCACGTGGATTGAAATGAATATCAGCCGATAGAGGTATTCCAAAACCCTTATCGCGCAATTGTTGGCGAATAACACCCAAATTTTCAGCCTCACGACGACCCTGAGTGGTAAGTCGAATCAAGTCGGCTCCGGCATCAATAATTCTTTCGCATTGCGCCACACTACCCTCAGTATCGAGAGTATCGGTGCTTGTCATTGTTTGAATAACAATGGGATAGCCACTCCCTATGTGTATATTCCCAACTGGGACATCAACGGTGGAGCGTCTTTTATAATTAAAAAAATTCATCTTTTATTCTTAGTGATTCAATTGTTGCAACTTAATCTGTTATATCTCTTTGTACACCTCTTCAAAGGGTACTCTATATCTATCGCCTCTTAATCCTTTTTGCATGCGCACACCACAAGTGATAACCATATTTACTTCGGCGCCTCGTGGCAAAGAAAGAGCTTTCTTTATTAACCTACTATCAAATCCCTCTAAGGGACAGGTATCATACCCCTCGTTAGACATTGCTAGCATAAAGGTTTGCGCTGCTAATGCACAAGTTTTGTGAACTACTACTCGCATATCTGGTTCGGATACCTCACGAACGATAGGTCTGAATAAACCAACTATAGTGGCAAAAAGTTTTCGAAAAATGCCATACAAACCTAAAAATCTGCCATATATAAATGGCATTGCAACCTTGTAATATAACTCTTGACTCTTTATATACTTGTCTTGCTTTTCTACTGGAGCATAGTTCCTAATATTTTGTCTTTCGAAGTCAAGCACTTGTCGTGCCCTCTTTTTGTATAAATCTTGACGCGTTACGAACACCACAATTTGCTTAGCAGTGCGAACAGTATTTTGATAAATACATGCCTTCTCCATCTTTTTTAATAAGTGCGGTGAAGTAATGTGATGGAACTCCCATAGCTGCATATTGCTACTCACGGGGGCCAAGGTAGCCAACTCAACACATCGCCGCACCTTTTCGCTATCAAGCTCCTTGTCAGGATCGTAATGGCGAACAGAGCGACGATGATTGATAATCTCTTCAAATGTCATAACAGTTTGGATGCGTATATAGTAATTGATAAGGTCAAAGGTAATAATTTTGTGATTCTCTAACGCACCAAAGGTAAAATTTCAATCCAATATCCATCAGGATCAATTATAAAATAGAGTCCCATTTTTTCGTTCTCATAGCACACACAATCCATCTCTTTATGGTATGCACGAACCTCATCGTAGTCACCCTCAACCCTCATGCAAAGGTGCTGCTCATTGTCGCCCATATTATAAGGTCTGTCCCAATCGCGAAGCCAAGTAAGCTCTAAAGTAAATCCCGTAACGTTATCGCCAAGATATACAAGAATAAAAGAGCCATCAGAAGCCTCTTTACGCCTTACCTCTTTAAGACCTAAGGCTTTGTTGTAAAACTCAATACTCTTTTCTAAATTCAACACATTGATATTGTAATGATCAAATCTGCTTTTAATTTCCATTTTTATTTATAAGTTAAATGATTCTCCTTTATTATTTATAGCCAAATAGTGGCAGTTTTGTAATCGAGCATAATTCTCGAATGCGTTTGCTTTTTCATAATTCTCACCAAAATGCATAGGAAGTAGATAATCTACTGATACACGATCGACAAATTGCTCGGCTCCTTTCATATAATCATGTCCCAATCTTGGATCGATTGGGAACATAGCCAAGAATACCTGATTGGTGTGCTCAGCAAATAGCTCTAGCTCACAAAGATAGTTATTTTCGTATCCCATGGCCTCAATATTCGAAACTTCCTCATTCCAATGCCAATTATTCAGATCGCCAGCATGAAAATATTTCTTGCCGTTGGCCTGCACACAAAACGAGCCACCAACATCTGTTGAGCCATATGCTCTAACGGCAATATTGTCATCTTTGTGTGTTTCGAGGATACCTAGCAAAGATATCTCCACATCATTGGGTAGAGAATGAACTTCGGCAACCTCCTTGGAGAGAATATAGTGTATATTGCTTTTTCTACTTTTCCAATCAAAAATCTCTGGAGTGTAATGATCACCATGAGAATGAGTGACTAACACATACAAATCCTCAGGTTTATTCAATAGATAATCCTCAATCCACATTTTGCCATCTGCCCTCTTCGCATCTTCGTAAAAATCGAATAGCACCGAGAAGCCTTCAAACTCTAACAAATAGCAACTATGATATATATATGTAACCTTCATAAAATTAATTCTTTCTACTATAACAACAAGTTGGAGTGTAATTGTTCAACTTATAAGGTTTAAAAAGATTTTATAATAGCTAATAAGTGAGGAAGAATACCATTTTTACATTAAAAAAATGACACCATTTTACGCCATGTTTTAAATTCACGTCATGTATTTTTGCTCAAACCCGGGGCGGGTCTGATTTTCGAACTTTATTTTTGCTCAGACCCGACCCGTGATGGAATAAAGCGAGTAACTTTTGGAACGAAAAAGGGCGTTTTGACTAGACCCGCCATGCAACTTGGTTAAAATACGTTACACTTTAGACTAAATCCAGAAAAACATGCTTCAAAACGGATAGAAAATGAGCAAAAATCACTGGATTTGGACCAAACCCGTCCCGTGTCAAAATAAGGGCATTTGGATTTGCGAAAACCCGCCCCGGGTTTGAGCAGACTTGTAAAGGTATGTGAACAAAACGCTGCAAAAGCTCTCAATCCGCGCCTAAAATAACCTAAAAAAAGGCGTTTTGCTCTAATATGAGCATCAAGCAGGTCGAAATCCGCCCGTGGCATCGCAAAAAAAATCTTTTTTACTCCATCACCGGACGGGTCTTGTCAAATGATCATTAAGTCAGAAAATACGGCCAAGGACAATCGACTGATAATAAGCCATGAAACATATTTTAACGAAAAAGAAGATCCTCCAAATGTGAATATTTTAACATTAAATCCAAATCATCAAACATATGTGTTAAGAATCACGTTTTCGTGTTCAAAATTTGACATTAAAAATATTGCTAGAAGATGTTTTGTCTACAAACTGTGGAAAAATTCAACACTATTTCATTTTTATTATGAACTGTGTTTGATTTTCGGAATTTGTAAATACCTTGAAGAAGAAATTAATTTATTCATCAAAAAAAATTCAACTCTATGAAAAAGTATTTTGCGGAAATGATTGGTACTATGGTATTAGTGC
>CAYTQG010000006.1:0-2422 GCA_964439965.1 uncultured Proteiniphilum sp. | reverse complement strand
TTCAACTCTATGAAAAAGTATTTTGCGGAAATGATTGGTACTATGGTATTAGTGCCAAAGATGCAGGTCTATATATTGTATTCCAAGTAATCGGGGCTATTATTGGTTCATCTATCTTGTGGTTCTTAGCTAAAGACTCGGGCTCGGCTACTACACTAACTGGAGCCAATGGATTTGCTGATGGACATATGGCACAGGCATTTGTTGCAGAGATGGTATTTACATTTATATTTGTTTTAGTTGTGCTTGGTGTAACTGCCAAAAACGGATTAAATCATTTTGCAGGTGTTGCTATTGGGCTTGCATTAGTGCTCATCCATATAGTTGCTATACCAATAACTGGAACCTCTGTGAACCCAGCTAGAAGTATAGGTCCTGCAATATTTCAAGGCGGAGCAGCTCTATCACAATTATGGCTATTTATTGTAGCGCCATTTTTGGGTGCAGTAATATCAGCAGTAGTTTGGAAAGGAATAACTACTGAAAATGAATAGCTGCATTTGAAGTAGTCTTTTTATAAAGCATTCTTCTCAGTTTGAGGTTTATATTTAGATGTAAACCCCAAATTATTTGACTTAAAACGCACATTCATTTATTTTTAACGAACAATTATTTAATAATTACGTTAATCTGTTGCACATATATTGTACTTTTGTGCATTAATTATTCTAAAACGTAAAATAAAATATGAGTTACAACTTATTGAAAGGCAAGAGAGGAATCGTTTTCGGAGCCCTAAACGATCAGTCAATTGCATGGAAGGTGGCTGAAAGAGCTGCCGAAGAAGGCGCAATACTTACACTATCAAACACACCTGTGGCAGTAAGAATGGGTGACACCAATGTTTTGGGTGAAAAGATTAACGCCGAAATTCTACCAGCAGATGCCACAAACGTGGAAGACCTTGAAATGGTATTCCAAAAATCAATGGAAATCTTGGGAGGAAAAATTGATTTCGTTTTGCACTCAATCGGAATGTCGCCAAACGTTAGAAAAAAGCGCACATATGACGATCTTGATTACAATATGTATAGCAAGACTTTAGATATCTCGGCTATGTCATTCCACAAAATGTTGCAAGTGGCAAGAAAGCTTGATGCAATCGAAAGAGGTGGATCAATAGTGGCTCTAACTTACGTAGCAGCTCAACGCGTATTTTATGGGTACAATGATATGGCTGATGCAAAAGCATTACTGGAGTCGATAACTCGTAGCTTTGGTTATATTTACGGACGTGACCGAGGTGTAAGAATTAATACTGTTTCGCAATCGCCAACTATGACCACTGCAGGAAGCGGAATTAAGGGAATGGAAGATCTTCTTGATTTTTCAGAGCGTATGTCGCCAATTGGCAATGCTGATGGTGATGACTGCGCCGACTACTGCATCACTCTCTTCTCAGACCTAACAAGAAAGGTAACTATGCAAAATCTTTACAACGATGGAGGATTCTCAAGCATGGGTATGAGCTTAAGAGCTATGAAACAGTATAGCAATGGGATAGAAGATCATCAAGATGATGAAGGAAATATAATATACGGATAGAAATATCTATCATAGATTTTATAGTTAAAATAGTTCTTAAGTGTTGCTTAAGAGCTATTTTTGTATAAGTTTGTAGCCACTATGTTAATTAAACTATACACCGACAACCCTAATGAGCGAGAATTGCAAAAAATAGTAGCAGTTCTGCGTGATGGTGGCACAGTAATCTACCCTACCGATACAATATACGGAATAGGATGCGATGCGCTGAATGTGCGTGCTGTGGAAAAAATCTGTGACCTGAAAGGCATTGACCCACAAAAGAGCAACTTATCAATAATTTGCAACGACCTTAGCAATATTAGCGAGTATGCTAGAGTAAAGACTCCTGCATTTAAGATGATGAGAAAAAATCTGCCTGGACCATTTACTTTTATTTTACCCACTACCTCTTCGCTACCAAAAATTTATAAGAACAAAAAGACAGTTGGCATACGTGTTCCCGACAACTCAATAATTCGCCGCTTAGTAGAAATGCTTGGCAATCCAATACTAAGCACCACAGTGAAGGACGAGAATGATGAAATAGAATACACCACCGATCCCGAATTGATATACGAAAAGTGGGGCGAATTTGCCGACATTGTTATCGACGGAGGAATAGGTGGAATAGAGCCATCTACTGTTATAGACTATTCGGAAGACGAACCCATAATTGTAAGACAAGGCAAGGGTGAACTTATTTATTAATTTAAAAATCGAATAGTAGATTAAATTATTTACTACTTTAGTAGTCTAATACTTACCTATGTAAGAAACTAAATAAAAAGAATTATGAAGAAAATATTTATTTACCTGTTCTCAGCATTGCTGATAGTTGGAGTAAGTGTATCGTGTTCGAAGGATGATTCGGACATTCCTGAAACAGAAAAACCAA
>CAYTQG010000005.1:0-59920 GCA_964439965.1 uncultured Proteiniphilum sp. | reverse complement strand
CCGCCGACCCTCTGCTTGTAAGGCAGATGCTCTGAACCAGCTGAGCTAAACGCCCCAATTTTCTAAAATTCGCTTGCAATAAGTGTCTTGTTTTCCTTAATTGCGATGCAAAGATAGACACTTTTTGATTGCTACCAAAACATTTTGTAAATATTTTTCAAAATATTTTTACGCCACCTAAATTATCACTATTTTTGTCATTCGAAATATAAAGATAATCAGAAAATTACTTGTCTAAAAAGTATTTCTATGAAATTTTGATATGATGGTATAAATTCAAGTGATTAGCTTTGCAACCGATTAAAATAATAACTGACTTAACATTTAAATGAAACTAGACAAACTTACAGCTATCTCTCCAATAGATGGACGTTATAGAAACAATGCAGAAGATTTAGCAAACTTTTTTTCAGAGTATGCTTTAATAAGATATCGTGTTCATGTAGAGGTGGAATATTTTATTTCATTATGCGAACTTGGAATATCTCCACTTGATAAAGTTGATTCTTCCTTATTCTCTATTTTAAGAGGTATAGTTGAAAACTTTACTGAAGAGGATGCACAAAGTATAAAAGATATAGAAAAGGTAACCAATCATGATGTTAAGGCAGTCGAATATTTCTTGAAGGATAAATTTGAGTCTTTAGACTTACATTCATACGTTGAATTTATTCATTTTGGACTCACATCGCAAGATATAAATAATACTGCGACGCCATTGATGTATAAAGATGCGCTTGAACAAGTTTATATTCCAGAACTTGAGGCTCTTAATAACTTGATTGGTGAATTGGCTCAGAAATGGAGCGATATACCAATGCTTGCAAGAACTCATGGTCAGCCCGCCTCACCCACGCGCTTAGGTAAGGAGTTTAGAGTGTTTCAATACAGATTGCAGAATCAGATTACAGATCTAAAACAAATTCCGGCAAAAGGTAAATTCGGTGGAGCTACAGGTAATTTTAATGCTCATAGTGTTGCATATTCGCAGATTGATTGGAATGACTTCGGAAATAAATTCCTTGAAAATCATTTAGGATTGGTGAGAGAAGAGTTTACTACACAAATATCAAATTATGATGGATTGTCTGCTTCGTTTGATGCACTTAAAAGAATCAATACAATTTTGATAGACTTTACTCGCGATATTTGGCAATATATCTCGATGGATTATTTTAAGCAAAAAATCAAAGAGGGGGAGGTTGGCTCTTCAGCGATGCCACATAAGGTTAACCCAATAGATTTTGAAAATGCTGAAGGTAATCTAGGTATTGCAAATGCCTTACTAGAGCATTTATCGTCCAAACTACCAATTTCTAGGTTACAACGAGATTTAACTGACTCGACAGTGACCCGCAATATTGGAATTCCTGTTGCACATGGATTAATTGCTATAAAAAGTACAACAAAAGGATTAAATAAGTTGTTATTAAATCAAGAGGCTATTAATAATGATTTGGAACATAATTGGGCAGTTGTAGCAGAAGGAATTCAAACGATTCTAAGAAGAGAGGGTTATCCAAAACCATATGAAGCTCTTAAAGCTTTAACTCGTACGAATGAACAAATAACAAAGACAAGTATTTCAGAGTTTATTGATTCACTTGATTTAAATGAAGATATTAAGAAAGAACTTAAAAGTATTTCTCCTCAAAATTATACAGGTATATAAAATAGATACAATTTTAAATTAGAAAAGTCACAGATACATAATAATAATTTTAAAAAGAAAGCCGTGAGGCTATTGATAATTAAAACAAACAAAAAAAATGACAACTAACAACAACAATTCGCGACCAAATCGTAGATTCGATAACGCGAATAATGAGAGACACTCTTATTCAAACAACAGAAATTACAGCTCCGATAGAAGGACACAACAAGGGGAGGGAAGATATAGATCTTCGGGAGATGATAACTATCGTCATTCTGGCGAAGGAGATTATAACAGAAGGCATGATTCATCTCAAAGTGATGGAGGAGTGCGAAAAAGACGCCCAAGGGTAGGCGATAGAACTCTAGTGGGTGCTGGAGGCCAAAGAAGTGGCGAGAGGAGCTCGTATGGTACTGGTGATAGAAGACGCAGTGCACAACCTGTGAGACAAGGACCTAAAAAGGTTTTGAAAAAGAAAAAGGTTTTCAAACAAATTAAATATAAAGAAAATGCAGATCCTAATGCACCAATTCGCTTAAACAAGTACATAGCTAATGCTGGAGTTTGCTCTCGTCGTGAAGCTGATGAATTTATAGAAACAGGTCTTGTTAAAGTTAATGGTGAAGTGGTAACTGAGCTTGGAACCAAGATAACTAGAGCTGACGAGGTTATGTTTAACGACCAGTTAATAAGCTTGGAGAGTAAGGTTTATGTTTTGCTAAACAAACCGAAAGGATTTGTTACTACCACTGATGACCCAGATAACAGAAAAACAGTTATGGATTTGGTAAAGGCTGCTTGTACTGAGCGAATTTATCCTGTTGGTAGATTAGACAGAGGAACTACTGGGGTACTGCTTCTAACAAATGATGGTGATTTGGCTTCAAAGCTTACGCATCCTAGATATGAAAAAAGGAAAATATATCAAGTTTGGCTTGACAAACCCGTTGCTATGGAACATATGCAGGCTATAGCTGATGGTATTGAACTTGAAGATGGTGAAATACATGCCGATGCTATTAGTTATGTTACTGAAGAGGACCTTTCACAAGTAGGTATTGAGATTCATTCAGGTAGAAACCGTATCGTAAGAAGAATTTTTGAAAAACTCGGGTATCGTGTTCTTAAACTTGATAGAGTTTATTTTGCTGGATTAACCAAAAAGAGTTTGTCTCGTGGTAAGTGGCGCTACTTAACTGAGAAAGAGGTTAATATGCTTAGAATGGGAGCCTTCGACTAACTGATAAGAAAATAGAAATAACAAATAAAAAACAAATACTAATGCACTCCAAACTTGGGGTGCATTTGAAAGATAGTAATGGATATCGCAGCCATTAAGGATTATAAAAGTTATTATGAAACAAATTAAAAGAATAAAGATAGCTGATGCTTTAAAGCTAACGCAATACGGAGAGGAAATAAATATAAAGGGATGGGTAAGAACTCGTCGTGGTAATAAGAATGTGAGTTTCGTGGCATTAAATGATGGATCCACAATTAATAATATCCAAGTTGTTATAGATGTTGCTAACTTTGGTGAAGACTATCTAAAGCCTATAACTACAGGGGCATGTATTAATGTTAATGGTAAGATAGTGGAATCCCAAGGGAAAGGTCAGACTGTTGAGATTCAGGCAACGGAAATAGAGATTTATGGTTCGGCCGACCCAGTAACTTATCCTCTGCAAAAGAAAGGTCACTCATTGGAGTTTCTTCGTGAAATAGCTTATTTGCGACCACGAACAAATACTTTTGGAGCCGTATTTCGTATGCGTCATCATATTTCGTATGCCATCCATAAATACTTTAATGATAAGGGGTTCTTCTACTTTCATACTCCAATAATTACTGCTTCGGATGCTGAGGGAGCGGGTGCAATGTTTGAGGTGACAACCCTTGATCATGCTAATCCACCTATGACAGAGGAAGGAAAGGTTGACTATAGCCAAGACTTTTTTGGGCGTCAAACTAACCTCACAGTTTCAGGTCAGCTTGAAGGTGAATTAGGAGCTATGGCATTGGGATCGATTTATACTTTTGGACCGACATTTAGAGCTGAAAACTCTAATACCCCACGTCACTTAGCAGAGTTTTGGATGATTGAGCCAGAAGTTGCTTTTGCTGATAATGACGATAATATGGACTTAGCAGAGGACTTCTTAAAATATCTGGTTCGATATGCGTTGGATAACTGCATGGAAGATATTGAGTTCTTATCTAAAATGTATGATGAAGAACTAATTGATAGACTTAAGTTTGTTGTTGAGAACGACTTTATTAGACTAACCTATACTGAGGGAGTTAAGATTCTTGAGGAGTCTGGTCAAAAGTTTGAATATCCAGTGTTCTGGGGAGCAGACTTACAATCAGAACATGAGAGATATTTAGTGGAAAAGCACTTTAAATGTCCTGTTATTCTTACAGATTATCCTAAGGATATCAAATCGTTTTATATGAAACAAAACGAAGATGGTAAAACAGTAAGAGCAATGGATGTTCTTTTTCCTAAGATTGGAGAAATAATTGGAGGGTCGGAACGTGAATCAAATTACGACAAATTACTCGAGAGAGTAAAAGAGATGGATATGGATGTTAATCCAATATGGTGGTACATTGATATTCGTAAATTTGGAACAGCCCCTCATGCTGGTTTTGGTCTAGGATTTGAGAGATTGATGTTATTTGTAACTGGAATGACAAATATCCGTGACGTAATCCCATTTCCAAGAACACCAAATCACGCTGAGTTTTAAAAAAAGTATTGCTTGATATCGCAATAAATAGAATTATGAAATTGGAAAATCTTTGTCGCAATATTTTTGTGACAAAGATTTCTTAAAAGATAACCCCACAAGGGGGACTTGTCTTAGTAACACGAATTTGCTTTAATTATTTAGATGAAAAATATACGTAACTTTTGTATTATAGCGCACATTGATCATGGTAAGAGTACACTTGCCGATCGTTTGCTTGAATTTACCAAAACAATTGATAATAAATCGCTTCAAGCACAAGTGCTTGATAGTATGGATTTAGAACGTGAACGTGGCATTACTATTAAAAGTACTGCTGTTCAGATGGATTATGAATATGAAGGAGAAAAGTACACTCTGAATCTTATTGATACTCCTGGACACGTTGACTTTTCATATGAGGTGTCTCGTTCTATTGCGGCCTGCGAAGGTGCATTACTTATTGTTGATGCTGCACAGGGAATTCAAGCACAAACAATTTCCAATGTTTATATGGCTATTGAAAATGATTTAGAGATAATACCAATATTAAACAAGATAGACTTAGAGAGTGCTATGCCAGATGAGGTAGAGGATCAAATTGTTGATTTACTTGGATGTCCTCGATCTGATGTAATTCGTGCTAGTGGAAAGACAGGTGCTGGAATAGAAGAAATATTATCTGCAATTATTGATAGAGTACCATCACCACAAGGTGATCCTGAAGCACCCTTGCAGGCACTTATCTTTGATTCGGTATTTAATTCATTTAGAGGAATTATTGCCTACTTCAAAGTTGTAAATGGAAGCATTGGAAAGGGTGATATGGTGAAATTTGTGAATACTGAAAAAGAATATGTGGCAGACGAAGTAGGTATTCTTAAGCTTGGTATGAACCCACGCAATAGAGTAGAATGTGGTGATGTTGGATATATTATTTCTGGTATAAAGACCTCTAAAGAGGTGAAGGTTGGAGATACAATTACCCATACCAAGGTGCCTTGTGAGAAAGCTATTGATGGCTTTGAAGAGGTGAAGCCAATGGTTTTTGCTGGAGTTTACCCAATTGATGCTGAGGATTTTGAAAATCTAAGAGCATCACTTGAAAAACTACAACTTAATGATGCATCTCTAACTTTCCAGCCCGAATCATCAGTGGCACTAGGTTTTGGCTTCCGTTGTGGATTCTTGGGGCTTCTTCATATGGAGATTATCCAAGAAAGATTAGATAGAGAGTTTAATATGGATGTTATAACCACTGTTCCTAACGTATCATATAAGGTATATGATAAAAAAGGGAATATGTCGGAGGTTCATAATCCCGCAGGACTTCCGGATATTACATTGATTGATCATATTGAGGAACCTTATATTCGCTCTTCTATTATCACTAGTACTGATTATATTGGTCCAATAATGACGCTATGCTTGAGTAAAAGAGGTATTTTGATTAAGCAAGAGTATATTTCTGGAAACAGAATAGAACTAATATTTGATATGCCGCTTGGTGAGATTGTTATTGACTTTTATGATAAACTAAAAAGTATTTCTCGTGGTTATGCCTCTTTTGATTATCATATTCACGATTTCCGATTATCAAGATTGGTTAAGCTTGATATACTACTTAATGGTGAGCCTGTTGATGCTTTATCAACGCTGACACATGCCGATAATGCGCAGGCATTTGGTCGTAGGATGTGCGAGAAACTCAAAGAACTTATACCACGCCAACAGTTTGATATTGCTATTCAAGCAGCTATAGGTGCAAAAATTGTAGCTAGAGAAACAATCAAGGCGGTTCGAAAGGATGTTACTGCTAAATGTTATGGTGGTGATATCTCACGTAAGAGAAAGTTGTTGGAGAAGCAAAAGGAAGGAAAGAAGCGAATGAAGCAAGTTGGTAACGTAGAGGTACCTCAAACTGCTTTCTTGGCTGTTCTAAAGCTTGATTAGAGTATATCTCGAATGAAATTATTTTTAAAACAAAACCATATGAAAAGAAAATTATTTTTTACAACCCTTTTGGTGTTTATTGCAATGGTATCTGCTAAGGCACAATATGTAAATAATGTAGCTATTAGTGATTTGGATGCCGATTACGTAATGATTTGGTCGGATAGTGGTCCATTATTATCTAGTAAGATAACTATTAGAATAGATTATGGCCAAGGCGGACGGATTTCACAAATTCAAGATGAACGTCGTAAAGTAATCACATTTAATGGCATGGTAGCTGCAATAAATATGATGAGTAAAAGTGGTTTTGAACTCGATAGAATAGTAAGAGATTCAAAAGAGGAGAATGACTATTATTACTTTAAAAGAAGAAATATTTCTACCAACGGAATTTCGCATAGCGAGGGAACGGTTGATTATGACGCTATTTCTCACACGCGATAGAGAAATTATTTGATATCTGAGTAGAACTTTATTTTAAGGCTGGTATTATTGAACTAACCTTCCATGGTTGCTCGATAGTATCAGTTTTTTTTTGATATGACAATAAACACTTCAACACATAAAATACTTTCTAAGTTAGTCTTCTTTATATTATTGTTTCTCTGCTTCTTTCCTTTTATATCGCCAGCCGTGGCACTCTTCATGGGACTTATGATTGGCTTTACCTTGGGTAATCCATTTATAAAAGTTACGGGAAAAGCATCAAAATATTTGCTCCAACTCTCAGTTGTAGGATTAGGTTTTGGAATGAATCTTTTCGAATCACTTCAGAGCGGTAAAGAAGGAATGCTATTCACTATATTGTCGGTAGTTCTAGTTCTTTTTCTTGGACTACTTGTTGGTAAAATGCTAGGGATGAGACGCAATATATCATATCTAATAGCTTCTGGGACGGCAATTTGTGGTGGAAGTGCTATTGCAGCAGTTGCCCCTATTATTGAAGCTAGAGATGATGAAATATCTGTATCGTTAGGAACAGTCTTCTTATTAAATGCTATAGCACTTTTTATTTTTCCTCCAATTGGTAAGATGATTGGTTTATCACAAGATCAGTTTGGAATGTGGGCTGCAATAGCCATTCATGATACTAGCTCTGTAGTGGGAGCTGGATCGGCTTATGGAACTAAAGCTTTAGAAGTGGCAACATTGGTAAAACTAACTCGCGCTTTATGGATAATTCCATTAGCGCTTGTAACGGCTTTTGCTTTTAGAACAAAAGGAAAGAAAATTTCAATACCTTGGTTTATACTCTTCTTTGTATTAGCAATGGTTATAAATACATATTTTAGTTTGCCCAAAGAAATCACTCAGTCTCTAATCTTTTTGGCTAAACAGGGAATGACAATTACATTATTTCTGATTGGTTCTGGTTTATCTGTAAAGGCCCTGCGAAGTGTAGGATTAAAGCCACTTATAGCGGGTATTGTATTATGGGTATTTATAGGAGTAAGCAGTTTGTTAGCAATAACATTGATATAACGAAGGTCGTTATAATAAAAAAGGTGAAGCAGATAATATCTATTAAATGCCTCACCTTTTTGTGTAGGTGATGTAATTGATATATTACAATTAATTTCTAATTACTACTGTAGGGTTTATCCCAACGGCTTCAATGCTATATTTATGCTCTCCATTATTATTGAAGCAGTGAACATTTCCAGGAGTCACGTAGTCAGTTTCCGTTAAGAAAATATCACCAGACTTTTTGTCAACTGAAATTTCATATGGGGTTGACATTTCAAAATCAGTAGGGATGATATTCTCTTTAATAACCTTGTCATTACCACTATCGTATGTTGCTACAACGGTTTGAGACCAGTCGTTAATCACAATATATGCAATATTATCAACCACCACAAACTTGTTTGGGATGATACCATCGATAGTTTTAACTTCTCCCGTTTGAGAACTAATTCTTTTTAGTGATGCCTGATCTGTTAATTGAAACTCAGAATCATAAATATCCCTAGTAGATACAATAATATTGCCCTTTGAGTCGGCTTGTACTTGATATGGATTTTTACCAACTTCTATTTTATCGATTTCAGTAAATGATGCTATGTCAATAACTGATACAGTGCTATCAAAATTACCAGTTAAATACTCTAAGCCACCCGAATTGGCTACATATAGTTTGTTGCCAGATACACAAATACCTTCCGGATCGCGACCTACTTCAATGCTACCATCTCTTTCAAGAGAAGTTGTGTCGATTCTTGTCACGGTGTCGTCATATGATGTTACATATACTTTTCCTTCATGGGCAGCCAATTTGTTTGGGTCCTTTGCTACTCCATTATCTTTCATATCAATTTGTTTTAAAAGCTTGCCCGATTTTGAATCTACAACATGCACCACACTCGAATGAGTAAGCGAGATATACACTTTCGATCCATATTGTATCATATCATTGGCAGTATCGCCTAATCCTTTACCATTTATAAGGCCAAAAAAGTCGTTATAAATAACGTCCTCATCCAAGTCGTAAAGTGCAAGTGTTGCATCGTTATTATTCATACTTCCCTCATTTAGTATGAATAGATAATTGGTAAACATGCTGTCATCACCTTCATCAATAATAGGCTCAGAGTTGCTACATGAAGCAACGAAAAGGGCTACAATGCCCACAAATAGTAAATAATACTTTTTCATAAAATGTAATTAATTGATTTTATTGTGCTTAATTTTAAAATTGAGCACATCTTTAATGATTATATAATTTAAAATTTTAGTTTCACACTCGCCCGATACGATCGCCCTGGCATTGGATAGTTATTTACAATCTGATAGTTTTTATTGATCAAATTCAATCCCTCAATACTCATTAGTATATCTCCAAAACTACTTTTAATGTCTTTACTAATGGTTATGCCATGATCGTAATAGCCACCCAACTGATACTGTGGCGAATTGTAGGCATTATAATACCTTTTGCCCGACCACAATAAAGAGTAAGCAACATCCAACCAAGATGTCTCAATTAGTGCCCGCGCTGAACCTGAATGAGTGGGTGTGTAGGGTAATTGATTATTGTATGTTGATTTTTTAGAATCAGATTTATCTCTTGCACTCTGATAAGTGTAAGACGAAGAGAACATCAAATTCATTTCATTGTGAATTTTAATTGCCGCCTCTATATTAGTATCCAGTCCATTTATTTCAACTTTTCCAAAATTCATCATAGCCCACTGATGTAGATTGGACGTGGGATAAGCTACTATTTTGTTTTTTATCCTATTATGATACGCATCTAGAGTAAACTTAAGCAATGGCATCAACCCATTAATAGAAGTGCTATGAGTCAATCCAATATTATATTGAGAGGCATCTTCAGGTTTTAATACTCTGCTACCCACTGATGGATAGTATAAATCGTTGAATGTGGGAAGCCTAAAGCTATTCTTATAAAATGCTCTAACGCGGAAGTTGCTTTTATCAAAAGGTTTTATCGAAATACTTGCATGAGGTGAAAGGTTAGTTTTATTGTCGCTTGGCACTCCATTTTTTACCGACTCTTTATTTTGCATATAAACCATGCTAGCTGTTGCTATTGCATATTCATTAACCCATTTAGCTGCCAATGCCGATTGAGATAGTAATCGGGTGGGGGTGGCAAATGATTGTCTATTTGAATGCATAGTGGCAGTTGATAAATCAGAACTAGCCGAAAAGGATAGAGAATTAAATGCCCGATATAAAATAGAGAAAGAACCATACATCTCACTTTGTGTAAATACATCCTCAATTTTGCCTGTGCTTCCTAAATATGTAGGGTCTAAGTATCGTAAATACCCATGATTGTATCTGCCAGTAAGCTTAGCAACCCATTTTCGGGAAAACGAATGCTCAATATTTCCTTGGGCAAACATAGTTTCGTCCCACAATCTTTGTTTTGAATAGTTTTCGGTGTTATAATAAATTGTTGCGCCTGGTAGTCCCCTTTCCGAGTTATAGTAATAAAGTCGCAAGTTAGCCTCAGTTTCTTTAGATATATTTGCCATAAGAGCACCCTCTATACGAATATTCTGTACATCACTGTTCTCACGCCTCTCTACTGATGAGCTATCCACGCCCTCAATGCCATAATGCAATCGATAAGGATACTCGCCGTTTGACGAAAGCCATTCACCATTTGCATTTAGTAAGATTTTGTCGGATAGTTTGTAGTTTATATTTAATGCGGGGTTGATAATTCCAAACGAACCTCCTTTGATAGAAGCTTTACCGTTTATCTTTTCTCCGTTCTCAAACTTTGGCTTTGAGGATATAATATTTAGTGCTGATGCTGTGCTGAGCTCACGAGCTGATACAAAAATTTGATCACTCTGTCCCGAAAAAAGAGATATAGTTTCTACATTTTCTAAAGAAAAGCGACCAATATCTATTTGTCCCGATTGAACATCACTAATGGCTACTCCATTATAATTAACTGAAGTATGATTTGCGCCGAGACTTCTTACTGAGATTGTTTTTAGTCCTCCAATGCCGCCGTAGTCTTTAATAGTTACTCCCGAGAAGTGTTTAACAGCGTCTGATAAGTTTAGAGCTTGAATATTTTGGATATTCTTGCCCGACATTATCTGCATAGGCGATGTAGAGCGAATTTCTTTATCATTGCCCCTTTCGGTGATAACAATTTCGGGAAGCACCAAGCTATCGGCCACAGTTTGTGCCCAATTGGTAGCGGTGTATCCTAATAATAGAATACTAATAATTAGTTTGTGAAATAATTTCATCCTACTTTTTGTGATTTCGAGTAAGAATGATGAAAATGATGCGCGATAAGATAATTATTTATAAGCGTGTCGTTTTCAAGCTCTACTCCCCGAAAGCTAAATAACTTATTGATAAAATATTGGCAGGTCTTCTGACTTACTTCTGATATTCGTATGCCTTCCCATGTGGCAATTGTGCCTACACAGTGGCTATGAGGTGTATAACGAATATCATTTTAAATTTGAAGTTTACAGCAGCGGGTCTGTTCAGGATTTTCACCTGATTCCCTTTTCATCAACTACTTGTATATAAAAGGAGTTGAAACCAAATTTTATAGTGCAAACTTACTCAAAAAAAATATCATTTCGTCTCTTTTAAGTTATTCAATAACTCTAAAAATACTTTTTTGTGTTTTTCCACTAGCCAAAAGTCCCGTGAAATGGATTTTAGCTACTTTTATAACCTACAGAAACCCGTGAAATATATTTTTATATGTTTCTATACCTACAGAAACTTGTAAAATGGGTTTTTCTATGTTTCTATACCTACAGAAACCTGAGAAATGGATTTTTCTGCGTTTTTATACCTGCAGAAACTCGTAAAATAGATTTTTCTACGCCTTTATACTTGCAGAAACTCTGTAGAGTAAACCTTTAGGCATTTTTGATGTTTATTTTATAGTTACAATTAATATTAGCGATATCCTTGACTTCATATTTATTTAACCCATTTGCTAAACCTTACTATTCTGATAAGCGTTAAGAATATGAGAGACTATCAGATACAAATCGAGTTATTTATATGGGAGGGATTCAACCTTTCTTGATAGTTGGGCGATGTTTTCTAATTATCGTTCTATTATTAAATTAGCAAGTTATAAAACAAAATATAATTGTATTAGCAATAAACCAAGTCTTAGCAACAATGAAACATAACAAAGTCTTTCTTCTATTACTTTTATTTCTTATCTCCAAATCGAGTGTCATTGCTCAGCAGCTTACACTAGAAGAGTGTCAGCTTAAAGCAGAGCAACACTATCCGGCCATTGTTCAATATGATATTATTGAAAAGAGTAAAGGTTTCGATATCAAAAATGCAAACATGGCATATTTACCTCAAATCTCTTTGGGGGCTCAAGCCACATGGCAATCCGATATTACTAAGATTGATATCGAAATGCCAGGTATCGAAATTCCTATTCCCGATAAAGATCAGTATAAAGTAGCTGCCGAAGTTAATCAGCTCATTTGGGATGGGGGAGTTACTATGGCACGAAAAAAGAGTTTGAAAGCTGATGCCGCTGTGCAGAAACACCAATTAGAGTCAGAGATATATAGTTTACGAGATAGAATAAATAATCTTTACTTTGGAATCTTATTGCTAGATGAACGCTTGCACCTACATAAAATGTTGGAGCAGGAATTGATCCGAAACCATACAAAAGTGCAAGCCTATATAGATAACGGAGTGGCTAACGAAGCCGACTTAAGTGCAGTGAAGGTGGAGCAACTAAAGGCTAGGCAAGATCGAATTGATATAGAAGCATCTCGACAGGCTTATCGTAAAATGCTGTCAATCTTTATTGGAGAAAATATTGATGACAATGTAGTACTGCAAAAGCCTGAAACAAAAAATATTGTTGTTAGTAGTTCAATAAGTCGCCCCGAGTTAAAAGCATTTGATGCTCAACAAGAACTAATTGATAGCCAGATGAAACTAATAACTGCTAAAAATATGCCTCGAATAGGGTTATTTGCACAAGGAGGATATGGAAAACCAGCTCTAAATATGTTCGATAATAAGTTTAATCCCTTCTTTATTGGAGGTGTAAGTCTATCTTGGAATTTTGGGAATCTGTACACTATGTCTAACGAGCGAAAAATAATAAATCTACAAAAGCAAAAACTCGAGTCGAATCGAGAAACTTTTCTACACAATATAAATATAGTAATTCCGCAACAGCAAATAGAAATTGATAAGTATCGACAGACATTAAATGATGATGATGAGATTATATCGCTCCGAAAACTAATTAGAGAGGCAGCCGAAGCAAAGGTAGAGAATGGAACAATGACAATTTCGGATATGCTAAAGGAGCTTACTGCCGAAGAGGCGGCTAAGCAAGCCAAGATTATGCACGAAATACAATATCTAATGGCTATCTATAAACTAAAGCACACTACAAACTAATATTCATAAACTAAATAATATGAAATCAATAAAATATACTTTGTGTCTCTTAATAATACTCACTACTGTTTCGTGTGCAAATCGAAATAGCAGCTATGATGCTACAGGATCATTTGAGGCAACTGAGATTATTGTATCTGCCGAGGCAAACGGAAAGATAATAAGCTTAGATATTATGGAAGGTGATGTTGTAGATAAAGATAATGTGGTGGGCTTAGTAGATACACTACAGCTCTATCTGCAGAAAATGTCGATTATAGCAAATGCCAAAGGAGTTCGTAGTCAAACGCCCGACATTGCGGCACAAACAGCAGCCCTAAACGAGCAGATACAAACATTAATTAGAGAAAAAGAGCGTGCCCAGAAACTAATAGAAGCTAATGCTGCAAATGCTAAGCAACTTGATGATATTAATTCTCAATTGGAAGTACTACACAAGCAGTTGTCTGCACAAACCTCCACTTTACAAAAGAGTAGTGCACATATTGGTGCTCAAAGCTCGGCTCTCGATATTCAAATCGCGCAACTTGATGATAAAATATATAGATCTAAAATCCATTCACCCATTTCTGGAACTATTATAAATAAGTATGCCGAGGCGGGTGAGCTGGCTAATATAGGTAAACCACTTTTCAAAGTTGCAGATTTATCAAATATGTTTTTGCGAGCATATATAACAAATGATCAGTTGTCGCAGCTTAAGCTTAACGATAACGTAACCATATCGGTGGATGCGGGCAAAGGAGATATGCGACAATATCAGGGTACTGTGATATGGATATCCGATAAATCAGAATTTACACCTAAAACTATTCAAACTAAAAACGAACGTGCCAACCTGGTATATGCCATCAAAATCAGAGTGGCAAATGATGGCTTTTTGAAGATTGGAATGTATGGCGAGGTGTTGTTTTGATAAAAATCAATTTTGAATAATTGTGATACAATGATTGAGGTTCAAAACTTAAAGAAAAACTACCTTAAGGGTGATAAATTTGCAGGAATAGGCAAGGATGCTGGCCTTTCGTTCAATGTAAATGTGGGCGAGATATTTGGTGTCATTGGTCCCGATGGATCAGGCAAAAGCACTCTGTTTCGCATTCTTGCATCTCTTCTTTTACCTGATAGTGGCACAGCCCTTTTGGGAGGTTTAGATGTTGTAAATGATTATAAGTATGTAAGAGAAATTATTGGCTATATGCCTGGACAATTTTCGTTATATCAAGACCTTAGTGTTGAGGAAAATCTCAGATTCTTTGCTACTGTTTTCAATACCACAATCGAAGAAAACTATCATCTCATCAAAGACATATACAGCCATATCGAGCCATTTAAAACAAGAAAAGCTGGCAACTTGTCTGGTGGCATGAAGCAGAAATTGGCACTCAGTTGTGCACTGATACACAAGCCACAAGTATTGATATTGGACGAACCCACAACAGGCGTCGACCCAGTATCACGAAAAGAGTTCTGGGATATGCTTGGTAGATTAAAAAATCAAGATATTACTATTATTGTATCCACGGCGTATATGGATGAGGCTAGTCGTTGTGACAGAATAGCCCTGATGCAAGATGGTGATTTTATTGCATTAGATTCTCCTACTAGAATTGTGGATAACTACAATCAAGATATTTGGGCAGTGCAAGCCAATAATATGTCGGCATCTCTTAAAGATTTAAGAAACTATAAGCACGTATTGAGTTGCTTTGCATTTGGTGATAAGCATCATATCACTGTTGATGAAAACTTTAACCCCGATTACTTGCATAGTTATTTAAATCAATTTGGATATAGCAATATTTTGATTGAGCGAATAACTCCCACTATTGAGGACTGCTTTTTAGCACTAACCAACGAACAATAAAAAATGTATAACGAAAAAGTAATAGAAGTATCAAATCTCACAAAAAAGTTTGGTCGTTTCACCGCTGTTGATAGTATCTCGTTTGATGTGAAGCGTGGTGAGATATTTGGCTTTTTGGGGGCTAATGGTGCGGGTAAGACCACTGCAATGAAAATGTTGACTGGAATTAGTAAGCCCACATCGGGTAGTGGCACTGTGGCAGGGTATGATATTTTGAGGGAGAATGAAAAGATAAAGCGGAATATTGGTTATATGAGTCAAAAGTTTTCATTATATGAAGATTTGAAAGTATGGGAAAATATTCGGCTATTTGGTGGTGTGTATGGAATGAGAGGTAAAGAGATATCAGATAAAACTGAAGAACTACTAGCACGCCTTAAGTTTGAAGACCAACGAAATACAATGGTGCGATCGCTACCTGTGGGATGGAAACAGAAATTAGCTTTTTCAGTTGCTATTTTCCATTCGCCCCAAATTGTATTTCTAGATGAACCTACAGGAGGCGTTGATCCCGTTATGCGCCGTCAGTTTTGGGAGATGATTTATGAAGCATCCGATCAGGGTATCACGGTTTTTGCTACAACTCATTATATGGATGAAGCAGAATATTGCGATAGAGTTTCTATCATGGTGGATGGACGCATTGAGGCACTCGATACGCCTTCTTCGTTAAGAAATCAATATAATTCTGAGTCAATTGATGATGTTTTTCATCAACTTGCTCGAAAGTCAACACGAATAGAATGAGCTAAATATTTTACGTTGTTACCAAAATGAAGCAATTTATATCATTTGTGCGAAAAGAGTTTTTACACATACTGCGAGATAGGCGCACTATGCTTATCTTATTGGGCATGCCTATTGTTCAGATACTACTCTTTGGTTTTGCAATCAATATGGATGTCGAGAATATTCGTACAGCAATTTTTGACCCTTCGTATGACAGTGTGACAAAACAGATAACAAATCAGATAGTTTCTAACCCATACTTTGATGTAAAATCGCAGAGCAATAGTATGGATGAGGTAGAAGACATGCTTCGTAGGGGCGAAATAGATTTAGCAATTGTATTTCAAGACAACTTCCAATCTAATCTTCAACATTCAGGTGCTTCACAAGTTCAGGTTATAGCTGATACTTCCGATCCCAATACTGGCACTATTGCGGCAAACTACGTGGTAGCTATTATCTCAGAATATCAACAAAAGATGATAGGAGTAAACCAAATACCTTATAATATAGATGTGGAGACAAGATTGTTGTATAATCCTGAGATGCGCTCCACATATACTTTTGTGCCAGGAGTGATGGGGCTTGTTATGATGATTATTTGCACCATCATGACTTCAATATCTATTGTTCGAGAAAAAGAACGTGGCACCATGGAGCTACTATTAGCATCACCATTAAAGCCAACCACGGTGTTACTTTCAAAAACTGTACCCTATTTGGCATTATCATTTGTAAATCTTGTTTCAATCTTGATTTTGGCAGTATTTGTACTGCAAGTGCCTATTAGTGGCAGTTTATGGCTGTTGTTATTTGTGTCAACAATTTTTATTTTTCTATCCTTATCTCTCGGACTGTTAATCTCCACGTTGGTCAATACTCAAGTTACAGCCATACTTATTTCGGGTATAGGTATGCTTATGCCTGTTCTAATCTTATCTGGTATGATTTTCCCTATTGGAAATATGCCAAATATATTACAATGGATTTCTACACTAGTTCCCGCAAGATGGTTTATTGCTGCAGTCAAAAAGATAATGATTGAAGGTTTGGGCTTTATGAGTGTTGTTAAAGAAATATTGATTCTTATAGCAATGAGTATCGGCCTTATGACAATTAGTTTGCTAAACATTAAAACAAGATTGGAATGAGAGTACTTGGATATTTAATAGAAAAAGAATTCAAACAATCAATGAGAAATCGTATAATTCCAGTTCTCATTGTGTTTTATCCTATTCTTGTATTGCTTATATTCCCTTGGGCCATAAACTTCGAGGTGAAAAATATAAAAGTAAACATTGTAGATAATAGTAAGAGTGTCTATTCGCAAAGGTTAATTGATAAAATTTCAGCTTCACAGTATTTCATTATAAATGACTTTTCGGCCAATTATAATGAAGCAATGAACGATATAGAACGAAAGAGTGCGGATATAATACTTGAAATACCATCTACTTTTGACAAAGACATTGTAAAAGAGCAGGGCAGTAATGTGTTTATTTCAGCCAATGCAGTAAATAGTACGCAAGGATTGATAGGCACTAATTATCTTACTCAAATTGTAGTTGATTTCTCATCACAAATCAGAGAGGAATTGATACCTGTGATGGTTTCATCCTCATCAATTCCGAAAATAGATATTGTGCAGAATTATAGATACAATCAGGTGCTTGACTACAAGATATTTATGTTGCCCGCATTTATAGTGCTTTTAGTAACCCTTATTACGGGGATATTACCATCGCTCAATATAGTTCTTGAAAAGGAAACTGGTACCATACAGCAAATTAATGCTACCCCAATCAGCAAGTTCAGCTTCATCTTGGCAAAGCTCATTCCCTATTGGATTATTGGAATACTAATTGTCACAATCTCTATTATTGCTACTTGGCTTATTTATGGGCTACTACCGCTAGGTGGTTTTTTACCTCTTTATGTTGGTTCCATTATTTTCATAGTAGGCATTTCAGGGATGGGTATCATCGTTTCTAATTATTCTGAAACACTTCAACAGTCGATGTTTCTAATGATGTTTTTTATTCTTATAATACTGTTGCTTAGTGGATTATTTACACCAATATCTTCAATGCCAAAGTGGGCTCAGGCCATAGCTTATAGTAATCCTCTTACATATTTTATGCAAATAATGAGATTGGTTTATCTCAAAGGTAGTGGCTTGGTAGATATCTCGCGCCAATTGATTACACTATTGATATTTGCCATTGTTCTTAACTCGTGGGCAGTTGTCAGCTACCGAAAGAGATGATAACAGTGATATATACGCTAAATTGTTATGTGTTTTTGAAACATTATTTTTATATTTGCACAAATATATAACAATTGTGCATTTGTCATGACCACATCAACATCTAAAACTAAAAAAAATATCATAGAGGTAGCGCGCCAACTCTTTGCCAAAAAGGGTTTTGAGAACACTACAATAAACGAAATAGCAGATATGTCAGGATATGGCAGGCGTACTATATATACATATTTCAAAAATAAAAGTGAGATCTATGAAGCAGTAATTAGCTCCGAACTCAGTGCAATGCACACAGCTCTTGAGGAGGTAACTAATCGTAACTTACCAGCTGATGAAAAGCTGATGTTGTTTACTTTTGCTCGTCTTCGTGTCATTAAAGAAGTTGTCACACGTAACGGAACTTTACGTGCAAATTTTTTCAGAGATATATGGTTGGTAGAAAATGTAAGGAAGGAGTTTGATAAGATAGAAATAAAATATCTCGAAACTATTTTGACTAATGGATGTGAAGAGGGGGTTTTTGATGTATCGAATACATCAAAAACTGCCGAAATTCTTCATTTTGCACTAAAAGGTCTTGAGGTTCCTGCCATACGTGGCGTTTTAAATCTCAGATATGATAATGCTGAAGATAGAGAAATTGTGCACAATTTGATTTTTAAAGGATTGAACAACAAATAAATTTATATATGAAATTACTAGAAGGTAAAACTGCACTCGTTACGGGTGCTTCAAGAGGAATAGGTAAGGCAATTGCTCTAAAACTTGCCGAGCAAGGCGCAAATGTGGCTATCACAAACTCGCGAGAAGATGAGGCCGGTCAAGTTGTTGCCGATGCTATTTCTGCATTAGGCGTGAAAGGAAAAAGATACGTATCTGATGCTTCAAATTTTGATGATGCTCATAAAGTAGTAGAAGCAGTTAAAGAGGATTTCGGTCGAATCGATATTTTAGTCAACAATGCGGGAATAACGAAAGATGGTTTGATGATGCGAATGAGCGAGCAACAATGGGACGACGTTATAAACGTTAATCTAAAATCAGCTTTCAACTTTATTCATGCTGTCACTCCAATAATGATGCGCCAAAAATCGGGTAGCATTATTAACATGAGCTCGGTGGTTGGTGTATCGGGCAATGCAGGTCAGGCAAACTATTCTGCTTCTAAAGCAGGAATGATAGGTTTAGCTAAGTCTATGGCTAAAGAACTTGGTTCAAGGGGGATACGAGTAAATACTATTACTCCAGGATTTATAGCTACAGATATGACTGAAGCACTTTCTGAAGAGGTTCGGACAGAGTGGGCAAAACAGATACCTTTGCGTCGCGCTGGTGAAGCAGAAGATGTGGCTAATGCAACAATATTTTTAGCATCTGATTTGTCGGCTTATGTTACTGGACAGGTATTGAACGTGTGTGGCGGAATGAACATGTAACTATGACAGTACTATACGAAGATAACCATATTATAATTGTAAATAAAGCTGTGGGTGAAATAGTTCAGGGCGATCGTACAGGCGATAAACCTCTTTCGGAAATAGTGGAAGAGTATATCAAAGTAAAATATAATAAGCCTGGCAATGTTTATCTGGGAGTCACTCACAGATTGGATAGACCTACAAGCGGTATAGTGATGTTTGCAAAAACTAGCAAAGCTCTTACTAGGCTCAATGATATGTTTCGGAATGATGACATCTCTAAAACATATTGGGCTATTGTGAAAAATGTTCCCGAAAAAACGGAGGATACACTTGTTCACTACTTAATTAAGAACGAGCGTACTAACAAGTCGAGCGCATTCGATTTTGAAAAAAAAGGAACCAAGAAATCGATATTACATTACAAGCTAATTGCAAGATCAGACAACTATAACCTGTTGGAAGTTGATTTAGAAACTGGACGACATCATCAAATACGTACGCAGCTTTCTAAAATAGGTAGCCCCATCAAGGGCGATTTAAAGTATGGAGCAGAAAGATCAAATCCTGATGGAGGTATCTCACTTCATGCGCGCAGCATCTCTTTTGTTCACCCAGTGTCAAAGGAAACAATCAATGTTGTAGCACCGGTTCCCGACGATAGGCTTTGGAAGTCTTTTGAAAAGTAGTACTATACTAGTTATATATAGTTGCATACAAAAAAATAGTGAGGAGGATAAATCATAATTTGGTTTATCCTCTTTTTCGTAATATGTTGTGTGCTTTTATAGCTCTAAAACATATGAAAATATCTTTATTTATTATATTGAAAGTATTTTGCTCCTTTTAACGAAAATATTTTTGTAAATTTGTAGTTATCTGATGTGAAAGCTATCATTTGGTAGTGTTTTCCTATTAAATAATCATATTGGATTGTCAATCTAAAACAAATAAAAATATATGGAGAATTTAAATGAAGCAATCAGCTTATTGCTGGTTGGCATGATTACTGTTTTTGTAATTCTTTCGCTTGTTGTTTTCATAGGCAATATGGTAATAAGGCTCACAAATCGCTTTTTGCCAGTTGAAACAATTACAACGAAAAAAACAATTGTTAGTGGCAAAGCAGCACCATCTAATCCTGCAAAAATTGCCGCTGTAATTGCCGCAGTAGAGGCTATAACTGGTGGCAAAGGTAGAATTGATAAAATTGATAAATTAGAAAAATAAAAAACATAAACTCAAAAAACAAAATGGCAAAGGAAATAAAATTTGGATTATTATACAGAGATATGTGGCAATCGTCGGGAAAGTATGTGCCCACTGTAGCCCAATTAAAGGAGGTAGCCCCCGCAATAATTGATATGGGCTGCTTTGCACGTGTTGAAACTAATGGTGGAGGATTTGAACAAATAAATCTTTTGTTTGGCGAAAACCCAAATAACGCTGTTAGAGAATGGACCAAACCATTTAATGACGCAGGTATTCAAACACATATGCTTGAACGAGGTCTTAACGGAATTCGTATGAATCCCGTGCCTGCCGATGTTCGTCAATTGATGTTTAAGGTAAAGAAAAAGCAAGGTACGGATATCGCTCGCTCGTTTGATGGATTGAATGATCCTCGCAATCTTGAACTCTCTATCAAGTATGCTAAAGAGGCAGGAATGATATCTCAAGCTGCATTAAGCATTACAGTGTCGGAAGTGCATACAGTTGAATATTTCACAAATCTTGCTGATAAGCTAATAGAAATGGGAACTGATGAAATATGCATCAAGGATATGGCAGGGATTGGTCGCCCGGCATCTATTGGAAAGATTATTAAGAATATAAAGAGTAAGCATCCCAATATACCTATTACATATCATGGACACGCAGGACCAGGATTTCAAATGGCTACAATTCTAGAAGCTGCATATGCAGGGGTAGATTATATTGACACTGCTATGGAGCCACTTGCATGGGGAACAGGTCATGCTGATATTTTAGCAGTGCAAGCCATGTTAAAAGATGCAGGCTTCAAAGTTGCCGACATAAATATGAAGGCATATATGAAAGTTAGATCACTGACTCAAAAGTTTATTGATGACTTTTTGGGCTTTTATATTAATCCTAAAAATAGATTGATGAATTCTCTGCTAATTGCGCCAGGCCTTCCGGGTGGTATGATGGGGAGTTTGATGTCGGATTTAGAAACAAATCTCAAATCGCTAAATAGATGGTTTACTAAAAATGATAAGCCTGAAATAACAATTGATGATTTATTGATAAAGCTTTTCGATGAAGTATCATATGTGTGGCCTAAAATTGGAAATCCACCTTTGGTCACTCCTTTTAGTCAGTATGTGAAAAATCTAGCTTTGATGAATGTTATGCAACTTGAGAGAGGTAGAGATAGATGGTCGATGATAGCTGACAATATATGGGATATGATAGTTGGTCGCACAGGTCAACTGCCAGGTACACTTGATCCTGAAATAAAGAAACTTATAAAAGACAATAACAAAGAGTATTTTACTGGTAACCCTCAAGATTTGTATCCAAATAAGTTAGATGAGTTCCGTGCCGAAATGAAACAAAATGGTTGGGACTTTGGACAAGATGATGAAGAACTATTTGAGCTTGCAATGCACCCTGAGCAGTATAGAGCATACAAATCGGGAGCTGCAAAAGAGGAGTTTGAAAAAGATCTTGAAAAGAAAAGAGCAAAGAAAGAAGCAGAAAAGCTTGCCGAAAATGGACAAGCACCACAAACTAATGGAAATGGAGACAATGGCAATTCACAGCCACGCCATTTAGTAATTAATGTGGGTGACGAGGAATTTATGGTACATATCTCGTATCCTGAAACAGATGGAGTGCAGATGACCCCTTCAAGTTTTACGAAAACACAAAAAGCCACAGAGCAAATAAATACATCCGCATCTCAGTCAATAGGAGGAGCTGTAAAAGAAGTTATAGCACCGCTTGAGGGTAAGTTTTTCTTAACCAAAGATTCTTCAGAAACAGCCATAAAAGTTGGTGACATCATTAACGAAGGAGATATAGTAGGATACATCGAGTCGATGAAAACTTACAATGCTGTAGCTGCTGAAGATAGTGGTAAGGTGGTTGAAATTTGCATTGCTAATGGCGACTCGATAGATGAAGATGACATACTTGTAAAACTACAATAATAGAATGCAAGATATACTTACGAAACTGGCTGATATGACAGCCTTCGGAAACATAACATGGGGTATAGTGCTTATGCTATTCATATCTTTCTTGTTACTTTATCTGGGTATCAAGAAACAATATGAGCCCCTATTACTTGTTCCGATTGGCTTTGGTGTGATGCTTGCAAACTTGCCTATGGCGGGTTTGGGCATTGTAGATAACTCGCTTGTGCAAGCTGCAGATGGTAGTTATATGAACTTAATGGATATTGCTCACGAGTTTGGTATAATGAACTTCTTATATTATGCATTAATTAAAACGGGATTGCTACCTCCCATAATTTTTATGGGAGTAGGGGCATTAACTGATTTCGGGCCAATGCTTCGCAACTTAAGGTTGTCACTATTTGGCGGAGCTGCTCAGCTGGGCATATTTACAGTTCTTTTAGTAGCTGTTCTTTTTGGATTTCAGATGAATGAGGCAGCATCACTTGCGATTATTGGCGGTGCTGATGGCCCTACAGCTATTTACACAACCATCAAACTTGCACCTCATCTGCTAGGACCCATTGCCATAGCAGCATATTCATATATGGCGCTTGTTCCAGTAATCATTCCTTTAGTGGCAAACATGATGATGACCAAAGATGAGTTCAAAATTCATATGAAAAAAATGGATAAGCAATTTCCTCCAAAACATGAAATAAAGCATCTGAAGACTGCAAAAATTATTTTCCCAATCGTGCTAGGAGTTGTTGTAGCAATATTTGTTCCTTCTGCAGCTCCTTTAGTAGGAATGCTTTTGTTTGGAAACCTAGTAAAAGAGGTTGGTGCAAACACTAGCCGTTTAGCAGAAGCAGCATCAGGGCCTATAATGAATAGTGCAACTATATTTTTGGGTCTCACTGTGGGTGCTACGATGACTGCTGAGGTTTTCCTATCACCACAAACAATTGGAATTATAGTGGGTGGATTTTTAGCCTTTGCAATTTCTGTTGCAGGAGGAATCACTGCTGTTAAGGTTTATAATATATTCTCTAAGAAAAAAATCAATCCTTTAGTAGGAGCAACTGGGCTTAGTGCCGTACCCATGGCATCCCGTGTAGCAAACGAAATGGCTTTGAAGCATGACAAATCAAATCATATATTACAATACTGCATGGCTAGCAATGTGTCGGGAGTTATAGGTTCGGCAGTTACAGCAGGTGTTTTGATTTCGTTTTTGGGATAGAGATAATTACTAATTTACAAATGAAAAGGGTCGAGATGTTATTTAATCATCGCGACCCTTTCTCGTAGTAACATTCTATAAATTTATAAGAATCAGTGTTCTTTATTATAACTATCTATTGCCTCTTTCACACTTCCATGTAAAAGCAATAAATTCTTTGCTTGATCATAAGGCATTTCAATCTCCTCCATAATCATTCTAGTGCCCCTATCTACTAGTTTTTGGTTTGTTAGCTGCATATTTACCATTCTATTGCCTTTCACACGACCAAGCTTAATCATAGTGGCGGTTGTAATCATATTTAGTATCATCTTTTGGGCTGTGCCCGATTTCATGCGTGTGCTACCCGTTACATACTCAGGACCCACGATAGCTTCAATTTTTATTTCAGCTTCGGCTGCAACTGGCGAGTTGGGATTGCAACTGATAGCACCTGTAAGAATTCCATTTTCACGCGCCTTGCGTAGTGCACCAATCACATAGGGTGTAGTACCCGAAGCTGCAATACCTACTACTACGTCATTCTTGTTTATATTATAAGCTTCTAGTTCAGTCCAAGAAATCTCTTCATTATCTTCAGCATCTTCTACCGGATTGCGCAAGGCATGATCACCACCTGCTATTAGACCTATCACATAAGTTGGTGGCATACCAAAGGTGGGTGGAATTTCTGAAGCATCAAGCACCCCAAGTCTTCCACTAGTTCCAGCGCCAAGGTAAAACAAACGTCCACCTTTCTTCATTCTTTTCACAATGCCTGTCACAAGTTTATCTATTTCAGGAATTGTTTTTTGCACTGCCAATGCCACTTTTTGGTCTTCGCTATTTATTTCGGTAATCAATTGATGAATTGATTTTTTTTCTAAATCATCATATAGTGATGGTTGTTCTGTAACTTTTATAAAGCTCATTATAATTATGTTTCTGTTTGTTTACGAATAATATTTTATTAATCCAGGCATGGGCGATTTCTCTATAATGCCTACTCTTATTCCCTTGGCGGAAGCAATTGATTTGATAATATCAGAATAATACCATGCAATAGAGCCCACAAAGTTAACACTATTATCAATGTAATTATATTGCATAACGTTGCGCTCAAAAAAATTAGTAAAGCTTCTCTCTGCTATTTCTCTTATTTTATTATTATCAATGTTCTGCAAGACGAATGGCGACACACTTGCCAAAAATCTACTTGGAAATGGTTGTCTGTAAACACGTTCAATAATCTCTGCTTGGGTGAGATTAAATTGCGATAAAAACTTTTCTTTAAGATTTTCTCCAACCTGATTTTTTAGAATATCGCCAACCAATATCTTACCTAGGTTTGCCCCACTACCTTCATCTCCCAAAATAAAACCCAATGGTGAAATTTGCTTCACAATATTGGCTCCGTCCCATTCGCATGAGTTGCTGCCAGTTCCTAATATGCATGCAATACCATTGTTCGTACCACAAAGGGCATGAGCTGCAGCTACCAAGTCGCTATAAACCTCTATATCTGAATGCTTGAATGATTTTTGGATAGCACGCTTCATACCTTCAATTTTATCGGGAATGCAGCCAGAACCATAAAATCTTATTTTTTCTATTTCAATATCGATGGTATTCGGGTAAACCTCTTTCGATACTTCTTGTGCAATCTCTTCCTCACTCTGAAAGATAGGGCTAATGCCCTTGGTTTGAAACCTTTGAAGAATGTCTTCATTCTCTACTATGCACCAGTCTGTTTTGGTGGCGCCACTATCGGCAATCAATGTTTTACTCATTAAAGATTAATTATTATATTTTTATATAGATATCTTTTTTGTAAAGAATATAACCAAATATCCAACAGATGAATACAAAAACAAGAGCATATACCAACGACCCAAAGTAGTTGCCCGCCCATGGTTGAATTAATACCCCATAAATATAATTTTTGAATATCATCTTCTCACCAGCGTAAGTTATTTTAGCATTAGCTACTATATTAGCTAAAATTCCAGCTAGTACGTATACAAATAGAGGATTGATGCCAAATGCATGGAAAAAGCGACTCCATTTTTCTTTTTTATTTATGTCTATTATCCAAATCAAAAGCCCCAATAGTTGAGCAGCAAACCCTGTGGTGGCTAATGCAAAGGTGGGGCTCCATATCTTTTTATTTATTGGTGCACCATATTGTAGGAGCAGTCCTGAAAATGCTAACACTGTACCCCATATTAATATTTTCTCAACTCGCTTATGATTGTCTTTATTGTCGATTATTATTTTACCAAACAAGAAACCAATTAACACATGGGCTATCGATGGTATGCTACTTAGTAAGCCTTCGGGATCGAAAGCAATTCTATTTCCAGCTGCATCAACATCTTTATACATATGCTTTACGCCAAGTATGGCTCTGTCAACAATCGATACTATGTTGTTTTCGGATCGTTCAAATCCGTTGCCAAAAAGCAACAGCAGAAAATAACCAAATAATAGAATGAAAATTACCCATAATAGATCCTTCGGTTTTACTAAAAGTGCAATAATAGCCGAAAACCCGTATGCAATGGCCAGTCGTTGAAACACACCCATAATTCTAATTGTTTCGAAATGACTAGTTGCAGCCGTAACGAGACCTTCACCTGCCGATAATCCCCTACATAGCATTCCAAACCAGCCAAGTGCTAAACCAATTACAAACATCATGATTGTGCGATACACCACCTTGTATAAACTCTCTTTTGTGAGCTTAAACTGATATTTACGTAGCGACATGAAAGTGGAAACTCCCATTATAAACATAAAAAATGGGAACACTAAGTCTGTTGGTGTCAATCCATGCCATGATGCATGCCCTAATGGGGCATAAATATAGCTCCAAGAGCCAGGATTATTGACCATTATCATACCTGCAATAGTGATACCTCGCAAAATATCTAGAGATAATAGTCGGCTACTTTGTTTTGTTTGATTCATATGAAAGTATAGATGTTATAGTTTTATTTATACAAATAATATGCTTTTGATCTCTTTTTAAAGGACTCTTCATCTTTAGTCCAATAATGTTGTATATCGGCAAAGCGATGATTTTTAGTGAACTCTTTCCTGATATAATCACTTCCACTTACCTTGTCGAACATATCAAATCTGTTTTCGGGTGCATTGTCAAAAACCTTACGATCCGGATATAGCTGTGCGGCAACTTCCATTATGTGAAATTGAATATCTGAAAGCCGAGCTTTATTAAACTCACGTAAGTATATCTGAACACCTTGAAAATCCTTGCCTTGTCCCACCGCATAGTAGGGCTTTAGGTGGATAGGTCGAAACTGTACTCCAGGTAAGTTTTTTCTATTTAACTCTTTTGCCATTTCGTCAGCATTTATCCATTCAGCTGCAAACATCTCAAAAGGAAGAGTGTATCCAACTCCGATAGACATATATCCCAGCTCGCCTAATATTCCTGATACAGGGTAGAAGTATGCCGAGTGTGCAAATGGAATATGTGGTGAAGTAGGAACCCATGGCAATTTAGTATCTTCAAAGTTCATTTTTCTACGCCATTTTTTCATTTTCACTACCGAAAGCTTGCATGGTTTGTCAATCATTCCCTCACCATTTATCATGATGGCAAGTTCGCCACAAGTCAATCCATACACATATGGAATTTTGAGCTGGCTCACGAATGATATAAATCCTTCTTCGGCAAGATTGCCTTCCACTTTTTGTCCACCAAGTGGATTGGGTCTATCTAGCACCACAAACTCTATATCATTTTCGGAAGCTGCCTGCATAGCCAAATACATAGTAGAGATATATGTATATGATCTGCATCCAATATCTTGAATATCATATACCAGCACATCCACTCCTTCAAGCATTTCTTTGGTGGGTTTGCGAGTAGCGCCATATAATGAAAACACTGGCACGCCAGTATTAGGATCGGTAAATGTTTCAATCTTATCTCCAGCATGTACATCACCCCTTACACCATGCTCAGGACCATATAGAGCCACAAGCTGCACACCAGGTGCTTCATGAAGAATGTCGATTGTTGATTTTAAATTATTATCCACACCCGTAGGGTTGGTTATAAGGCCAACTCGCTTGCCTTGTAGTTGTCTAAAATTGGTGTCTTTAAGAACTTCAATTCCTGTTTTTACTTTGATTTTTTGTGCACATAGGTTATGAGATAAAGTTAAACCGATTATGACCAAAAATACTGATATTAATTTTTTCATATATTGATGAATTTGAATGTCAACTTAATAAATACAAATATACATTACTTTCCCGATATATATAAATACTGACTGTTAAATCTGTTTGATACCAAGTGTTTACATTCATTTGAATGGTGTTTAAACGCTGTTTGAATATTATTTGAAAATAAATAGATTGCTCCACGCAACGTTTTTTATCTAACATGCATCTTAATGGTATAGTATGCATATATTTGCAATAAACTTTATTTTATGTACATAACTAAACATAGGAGCATATTGTATCTTATTTTAATATCAATAATCTTTTGCTTTTCAAGCTGCTTCAATGAAGTTGATATTTTAGAAGTAAACCCTAACGCACTAATTTTTGAGTCGGGAGAGGGCACACAATATTTTGATATTAAAACGTGTTGTGAGTGGCATATCGAATGCGATGGATTAAAATTAGGCTTTGGTTTGCCAGCTCAAACAGATTGGTTTTATATTTCGTCCGCTGGAGGAGAAGGAGATGCCAGAATAACTATTACCACTAAGGAGGGAACAAGTAATAACATAACTGATCTTTATGTAGTTAGCGGATTTAAATATAAAATAGTAGCATTGAAACAGAAATAACACTAAATATAATAATATGAAATCAAAAAACATTTATCTCATCATTGTCCTATTTGTGATACCAATGAGTATGTTTGCACAATCCAAACAATCCAAACAATCTGTTGGTATAACTTATACCGGATTTGGCTCCAACAACGCTTTTTATTGGGAGTCATTGGTTGGAGCTGGAGGCTATACCGACAAAGGATTTTATTCAGTAGGTATAAACTATATACATCCCATTTCTAAAAAGATTGACTTTGAAACTGGATTAGAATATAGCCATCTCAAATATAAATTCAGTAATGCATCGCTTGGTCCCGATGCTCCTGTACCTTACGTCTTTTCGAATCAGATGTTCACCATTCCTGCTACAGTTCGTATCAAGTTTCTCAACTATTTTTTTGTGAATACAGGGCTACTTATCGATATTAATAACGGCAACAACAGAAATATGGACAGTCAGTCGGGCTTAGGAGCATTAATAGGCTTAGGGGCTCAATACGACTTTGACAGCTCTCCAATATCCATATTTGTAAATCCTTATTATAAACATCACTCTATCCTGCCATTTAGCTTCGAAAACAAGTATCAGTTGCGCACCGATGAGGCAGGTGTTAGAGTGGGGGTGGAGTATAGGTTTTAATTTCTTAATCACATACACTACCGTTGATGCTAAAATTTTGTCAACTATTGTGGTTATTAAACCAGGAATTATTGCTGATAGGGCTATAATGTAGGCAATGACTAATGTATAATCATAGAAGAAAGATACTTCAGGAGGAATAAAGGGATTTACGAATCTAACATAAAGGATACATAGAGAGGTGTCGAATTAAAGCCAAATAGAAGATTATTCGAAAAGGTGTGTTTCCTCTCGGCAATCGCATTGCGGCTTTAAATTTAATGGAGTATTGTTATTATACAGTTCATTGTTATTGGAAATAATGAGGTGAATTGTTAAATAAATAGTTCTTAATTTTATGGCTTTTACTTATTTTTGCTTATGGCTCATTTTTGAGAAGTGAATAGATGTGAAAATTTGATGGTTAGATTTCTTTGTTTTGCGTACCTTGTTGTCTAACAGTGTGATATGCATTTTTGACTTATTGACTCTGTAGAAATATATCCCTATTGTAAATTTACAAATGACTAATCTGAAGGGATTTCTCCTCTCGATGCTTATGTTATTGAGCCTTCCCATTGTTTTTTAATCAAAAAATGGCAGGTTTAGTATTGCTTAACTTCATTAAGTGGCTTTTATAGTTAATATAATTAACTGTTGAGGTGGAAAATGGCCTATTGTAAATTTACAATTTGCGAGTCCGGACCGTGGTACGATAATTGTAAATTTACAATAGGGTTAAAAACTCACTTGTGCGGTCGAAAATAGATTGATAATACTCCATTTTACTAATTGATCGGTTGAATATTTAATATTATTTGCATTTGAGGCGTTATATATAGTTAAATAAGTTTGTTTTCTATTGGGAAATGTGCGCGGAACGTTGATTGTAAATTTACAATAGAGACTTCTTGACCATTTTATGCTAATTGTAAATTTACATTAGGGATAAATTGACTGGGGAATGCTAATTGTAAATTTACAATAGAGGGTAGGGCAAGGGTAAATGTTAATTTATAAAAGCTTTGTTTGTTCAAAATCAATAGGCTAAAGTTACTGATTACAGTTTACGATATTATGGTAAGATGAGTCTTACGAACTATATTTCACAATCTATATTCGGAGCATTCATTTACTTACCAGTCGGCTTATATCTTGCACCACATTGTGGCTATTTTTATAGTGTGTTGATAGCATTTGTGGTTTTTATTATTCAAATGCTGATTTTAAAAAAATGGCTTGACAGATTTAAGCAAGGTCCACTAGAATAGATTTGGCATAAATGGACATGGATTAGCTTTTACTGAAAAATTAGAAAAGAAGACATTCACGAATCAGCATAATTATAAATTGAATTACAGAATAGTTTTTTTTAAATTTGCATACTAATACAAAAAACTAATATAATTATGCGAATACTACATACTGCAGATTGGCATTTGGGAAAACGACTCGATTTTTTTAGTCGTCATGAAGAACAAGTGGAAGTGATGAACGAAATTTGCCGAATTGCTGAAGAGCAAGCGGTGGATATGGTGATAGTAGCGGGAGATTTGTTTGACGCCTTCAATCCTCCCGTTGGATCTACAGAGCTGCTGTATAAGACTTTAAAAAAGCTTACTCGAAATGCAACTGTGCCTGTTGTGGCAATTGCTGGCAATCATGATTCGCCAGATAGGGTGAATGTAGCGGATGTGTTGGCACGCGAAAATGGTATAATTTTTATTGGTAAGCCAACTGACGAGGTTCCACTATTTGAGACAGAGAATGGTTTTGAGGTGGTGGCAACTGACACTGGCTTTATCGAGATTTCGTTGCCAAAATACTCCTACCCGGTGAGATTGCTTCACACTGCTTTTGCAAATGAGGTGCGACTTAAAGAGTACTTCGGAGAAGATAAACAGCTGTCGCTACAAGAGAGCTTGACACAGAAGTGGGAGAGTCTTGCAAATAAATATTGTGATAATGAGGGTGTTAATCTACTTACGTCGCACCTATTTATGCTGAAGCGAGGTGGCGAAGTGCCCGAAGAGCCTGAGGGCGAGAAGCCTATCAATATCGGTACTGCCGATTTGATATACTCGGATGCAATACCCAGCGAAGTGCAATATGTGGCATTGGGGCATCTACATAGATATAATGATGTGGGCACAGCACAGCCAGTTGTGTATAGCGGTTCGCCATTGTCGTACTCATTTTCGGAGGCGAGCCAACAGAAATATGTGGCCATAGTTGATATTGAACCAGACAAAGAGGCTAAAATAGAGAAAGTGGCGCTTAAAAGTGGCAGGAAGGTGGTGCGCAAAACATTTGATGATATAGATACAGCAGTTGAGTGGCTTACTGAAAATCAAAACTCATTGATTGAGCTAACTTTGGTGATGGATGAATATTTGAAAGCTGACGATAGAAGACGTATTGTACAGGCCAATGATGGTATTATTCATATCATACCTAAGGTAGTGAATGAAATCACTAGCAATAGCTCTAATCATGCAATAGATCTGAGCAAGGATGTGAACTCGCTTTTTGTGGATTACTTTAAATCAAAAAATGCGGGACAGGAGCCAAATGAGGAGTTAATGAAATTGTTTAACGAAATACTAAATAACTAAATAAATATGATACCATTAAAACTTACTGTTGAAGGAATATATTCATATCAAGAGCGTCAGACTATTGATTTTGCTGAACTTACTAGCGGTGGATTGTTCGGTATATTGGGTGGAGTGGGCTCGGGCAAGTCGTCAATTCTTGAGGCAATTACATATGCACTTTATGGTAGAACTAATCGCCTTGGAAATAATGATAGGCGCAATTATAATATGATGAATCTGAAATCAAATAGGATGTATGTTGAGTTTGATTTTATGAATCATGACAATGAAGTGTATCGCGCCACGAGGGAAATAAGGAGGAATAGTAAGAATTTCAACGATGTTAGGTCTCCAATTGTGCAGTTTTATAAACTTCGTAACGAGGATTGGACTCCGATGGATCACTCGAATACTGAGGAGCTTATAGGATTGAGCTATCAAAACTTTACTCGAACAATTATAATTCCGCAAGGTCAGTTTAAGGAGTTTCTGGAGCTTGGGCCTACTGACAGAACTACCATGTTGAAAGAAATATTTCAACTTCATCGTTACGATTTGCAGGATAGAGTGGGGAGCTTGCGAAATGCAACTACAGTGGAGCTTAACACATTGGAGGGGCGACTGATGGAGTACGAATCGGTGAGCGAAGAGGATTTGAATACTAAAAGTGAGAACCTTGATGAGCTTGTGAAGCAGCTAGATATTATTAAAAAAGAGCACGAAGGACTTGATGTGAAGTATCAGTTGTGGAAGGGGCTTAAGGATGATTATACTAAATTGCAAGATAACAAGAGGACACATGAAAATCTGTTGAGACAACTACCAGATATCAAGGCTAGGCAAGAGCAATTGCAAACATACGAGCGATTGTTTGCAAAGTTTGATAGGCTTATTGCCGATTACAAGCGCAGTGTGAGTAATGCTAATGACTTGAAGAAAAATCGTGATGATACTCATAAAATATATGATTCTTTTGCTGAAAAATTAAAATTGAAGCGTGATGAGCTTGAAAAATTGATGCCATTGTTTAATGCTTTGCCTGAAAAGCGAAAGGAGGAATCGGACCTTGTGTTGATATCGCAAATTATAGGGTATAGGGCTGAAATTGAAAAAAAGAAAGAGAGGCAGCTGAAGGGTGCTGATATGGTTAAGAATGCTGAGGCTATTTTGCGTAGAACTACCGAAAGTATAAAAACACTTGAGCTGAAAGTGAATCAATTCTCTAATCAGAGGTATGAATCAAAGGTATTGGTTGAACTTGACGGCTGGTACACTCAAAATGAAGTTTGCTTAAAAGCGATTGATAAATCTGAGAAGGATATATCAATAAAGAAAAAGAATTTGGAGGAGTTGCTGAAGGAGATTGAGGATAAGAAAATTAGCATTGAAAATTATGAATCTCAATTTAATGATGCAATTAGCAAGTTGGCCGCGAGGGAACAGAAAATTAACTCGCAGAAAGATGATTTCTTATTGAAGCAGCAAATGACCGAATATGCTAGTGCATTGCATGATGGTGGGGCGTGTCCGCTGTGTGGTTCCACTGAGCATCCAAACATAGTAAGTGTTGAGGATGTGTCTCAGCACTTGGGTGTGGTGGCTTCTGAACTAAAAAAGATATCGGAAGAGCGAGATGCTTTGCAAGCTATGCGTAATACAGCTGTTCTACTTGCTAATCAAAAGCAGGAAATAGAGCTACAGCTGACTGACTTGAAAAATGTTTTGATCGCTGATAAAGAATCTCTGGTCAAACATCAATCCAAATTTGTGTGGGAGGGTTTTAGAGCTGATGATAGATCTGGTTTTGAAGAAAAGAAGAAGGAATCGTATGCAATTGAAAAGCAGATTGCCAATTTGAATAAGGAGTTGGGAGATTTGAGGCGAGAAGAGACTAAACAACGACAAGATCTTGAAAAATATAAGAAGCTATTGGACGAGATTAAGAATGAGGAGGAGTCTTTGCTTGCTAAAATAGAGGCTAATAGATCTAATCTTAAGGTGGTTAGTTTTGATGCATTCTCTGAATATACACATGAATATATTGTTAAGCACTCATTGAATTTGAAGAATGAAAATGATAAGATTGAGAATGATTATAATGAGTTGAACTCTAAAATTGTGAATCTGGATAAGCAAACGGAAACTAATAAAGCTATTCTTGACGAATTGAATAAGCAGCTGAGTAGTGCCAAGGGCGAATTAGAGCTTTTGAAGAAGGATATTGCTACACAATTATCTGCAGAAGGATATGATGAACTGAGTAGCGTTGAAGATATACTTGCTACTAAACTAGACGTTGAAAAGGAGCGCAACGAGATTCAGCAATTTCAAACTAGACTGAGTGTTGTGCAGGATAGAATTGAAACATTGGAGGCAAAGCTTAAGGCGGTATCATATGACAATACTCAATTTGAAAAATATGAGATTGAGTGGATTGAGTCGAAAAAGAGGCTAGATGATCAAAATAATAAAGTAGTGGGACTTAGGTTGGAGATACAAACACTTACGGATAGGTTGAAAGAGAAGCAGCAGTTGTTGGTACAACATGGAGAGATAAGTAAGCGTGCAGATAATTTAAATTTGATGTTCAATCTGTTTCGCGGTCAGGGTTTTGTTCAGTATGTTTCGTCGATATATTTGGCACAACTATGTGAGCATGCCAATGTTCGTTTCCGTAGGATGACACGCAATCAGTTGATGTTACAGATTAATGAAAACAACGAGTTTGAGATTGTAGATTATCTTAATGAGGGGCGCACACGCAGTGTTAAAACATTGTCGGGTGGGCAGTCATTTCAGGTTTCACTATCACTTGCCTTAGCACTTGCCGAAAGTGTGCAAACCAATGCAAAAGCCGATAAGAACTTCTTTTTTATTGATGAAGGTTTTGGCACTCAGGATTTAGAATCGGTAAATATTGTATTCGAAACGCTTCTCAATCTTAATAAGGAGAATAAAATAGTGGGTATCATCTCGCACGTCGAGGAGCTCAAAGAACGAATCCCTATGACTCTCACAGTAGAGAAAGATGGAGAGAGGGGTAGTTTGATTAGATGAAATATTTAGCTTTGAGATCTATATTACCTTCGCTCTATATATTGCTAGGGAAGAGGTTACAGTGCTGGGGCATGTTTTCCTTTATTAGGTCCTTTTGGATGTCTGTAGCAGCTTAGTCCGGTCATAGATACTAATGAGCTAAATAATTGCCCGCAATGTTTGCATGTATATCTCGACTTTTCACTTCCTTCATAGAGTTTGTGTTTGCCTTTGTTTGCACCATTGGGGTGTCTGAAACAGTTTAATCCTGTAAGGGTTCGAGGGTTGCTAAACTTGGTACCGCAGTACTCACAATAATAATTTGCCATAGCTATACATATTTAAAGTTTATTATTCATTTTCGTTTCTAACTGTTGCAAAGATACTTTATAACTCTGCCATTATGTGTCGTAGTGTGAAATAAATATTGTAATTTTGAAAAACAAATTTGTTATAATTCTGATTGTTATGTCGAAAGGATATATTCATATTTATACGGGCAATGGAAAAGGTAAAACTACAGCTGCTTTGGGACTTGCATTACGTGCAGTGGGTGCCGGCAAAAGAGTTTTTGTGGCTCAGTTTGTAAAAGGAATGAAATATTCAGAAGTTGATATAATTAATAATCGTTTTGATGAGATTGAAATAAAGCAGTATGGACTCGACTGTTTTATTTTCAACGACCCAACTGATGCGGATATTGAGGCTGCAAGAGAAGGATTGGATGACGTTAAATCAATACTTTGTAATCCTAGTTATGATTTGGTGATTCTGGATGAAGCAAACATCGCTTTGTATTATAATTTATTTGGTGTGAATGAACTTATTGATGCATTGAGATCGAGGAATGATAATATGGAGGTTGTTATTACTGGTAGATATGCTCCAGAAAAGCTGATAGAATATGCAGACCTAGTAACTGAGATGAAGGAGGTGAAGCACTATTATAATAATGGTGTGGAAGCCAGAAAGGGTATCGAATTTTAAAAACTTAATATCGAAGCGCCTAGAGGATATTTATATTAATATGTGTGCCTAAACTATAGTTCTATCTCATGCCCAGTATAAAACGATTGCAGGCGATTGCCTAAAACTGACTTCATTTGTTCTACTGCCTTGCTGCTAGTGCAGTGTCCAGTATAAATTATTGCGTTAGGTGCAAGTTTATCAATTTCGTGCGCTATTTCAGTTATTTCATCATCTGTTTCAGTATCTGTAAATTGTGTTTCAATCAAGTGAAACCCTCCATGAATAGCTTTGATATTCTTATCTGGAAAATGTCGCTTTAGCGTGCTTATCATATTAAGGATGCCATTGTGAGCACAGCCACTAAACATCACCAATTCACTGTCATGCTCTATTGCAAACAACAGTTCATGATTAAAAGTATCTCTGCCTACCACTTCATTATCTTCGGTGGTATATAGCAATTTATTACCTTTAGGTAGTGGATAATCTTTGTCGATATTCTTTATAATAATCAATTCGCCATCGCGCGTTATATCCTCTTTCAAGAAAGTAAATCTATATTTATGCTCTAGCAATTCTTCTGAATATCCACGTTCAAGAATGTTTCCATCTTTGATTGATACATATTGATTGTCGAAAATCTCTTTTTTCAGATAAACTGTTGCTTTATCGTTGAGTGATAAAAAATCAACTAAGCCACCCAAGTGATCGTAATGTGCATGAGAAATCAATGCAACATCAACAGCACGAAGGTTTACATCAAGCTTTGCGGCGTTCATGCTAAATTTATTTGTCATGCCTGTGTCAAATAATATATCTCTTTTGCCAAGAGCTATATGCACAGAAAGCCCATGTTCATCAAAAAGTTCATTATCATGTGTGGTATTATCCACAAGTGTAGTTATCTTCATTTTATTTTACTAAACGGTCAATACAATTTTACCCATAAAATCTCTCGAATCCATTAGCCTATGTGCTTCAGCTGCATCCTTTAGTGGAAACTTGTAGTTCACCATATTTTTAAATCTATTATCTTCAATAAGTGGATAGGCATTTTCTAATATATCTTGAGCCAAGTTTGATTTAAATTCATACTCTCTTGCTCGTAAAGTACTTCCAGTAATGATTAGCCGCTTTTGCATCACCTTGAATATGTTTACCATTGCTTTGCCACCCTCCATTGCATTGATATAAACCAATCTTCCATCAGGTTTAAGTAGGTCAATATTAATATCAAAGTAGTCCCCACCAATGCTGTCTAAAATAACATCCATAGATGGTGAGCCTAGTGCTTCTAAGAGGCTCTCTTGTTTGTAATTTACTGTTTTATGTGCACCTAATGATTTGCTAAAATCTGCTTTAGACTCCGAGCTCACTAATGTATGTGCTTTAGCTCCAAATAGTGAAACCAATTGTGTACACATAGCACCAATGCCACCAGTGCCACCATAAATAAGAACATTTTCATTCTTTTGTAGCTTGGCTCGCTGAAAGATATTGTGCCATACTGTAAAAAGAACTTCAGGTAGTGCAGCAGCGTCATCTATTGTGAACCCTTTGGGGATTTGCAAGCAGCTACCTTGATCAGCAGTTGCATATTCTGCATATCCACCTCCAGGTATTAATGCCATCACCTCTTGTCCAATTTCCCATTTTGTAACATTGTCCCCTTTATCAATAATTATGCCTGACACCTCTAGTCCCGGAATATCTTGAACGACTCCTATTGGAGCGGGATATTTTCCTATTCGTTGTATCACGTCTGGTCTGTTTACACCAGCTGCACAAACTTTTATTAAAACTTCGTTTGATCCCATTTCCGGGATTTCACGCTCTTCATATTTTAATACGGATGGATCACCATATTCACTAATAACAATTGCTTTCATATGATTAAAATAATTTATATACAAAGCCATTATATGAAACTTGCATTAATCACTTACATGTGTGATATTGATAGCATTGCATGTTTCATAACTTATAAATGACCTTACTATTATATGGTGATTAACAAACTATTGCCTATTCTGTTTTGTTTTTCTTGCCAAACTCTTTGTCTATCTTAAGAAATGGTACAATTAAAAGTGTAGGAATTGTAGCAATCATAACCAACGTAAAGAAGTTTACATACCCCATTTGTTCTTGAAGCCATCCAGCTACCATTCCGGGAAGCATCATACCCAAAGCCATAAAGCCAGTGCATATTGAATAGTGTGCTGTTTTGTGCTCACCTTCCGAGAAATATATCAAGTATAGCATATAAGCTGTAAACCCAAAACCATATCCAAGTTGTTCTACCGCTACTGCCACATTTATCCAGAAAAAACTTTCAGGTTGTAGCCATGCCAGCACTAGGTATGCTGCATTTGGTAGTGTAATTGCTAATGCCATGGGCCATATCCAATATTTAAGTCCTTTTTTTGAAGCCACTATACCACCAATTATACCACCAATGGTAAGAGCAACAACACCTACTGTACCATATACAAGTCCCACTTGACCAGTCTCTAATCCTAAACCACCTAGCTCTCGTCCATCTAATAAGAATGGTTGTGATAGTTTTACAAGCATAGCCTCTGCCAGACGATACAATAGCATAAAGGCAATTGCCATACCTATACCTTTCTTTGTGAAAAATGAAACAAATGTACGTCCAAACTCATTTGCCACATCTGCAAATGTTTCAGTTTTCTTTCCTTTATCTGTTGGCGGCTTTGGTAAAATGAATTGGTGATATAACCAAAATGCAACAAATAGACCCGCTAATACAAAAAATGTAATACTCCATGAAAGAGGTATATTACCAGTTTTCTTTTCAAAGAAGCCCGCAAAAATAATTAATAGTCCCTGCCCAGTAATCATAGACAAGCGATAGAAAGTACTACGAATACCTACAAAAAATGATTGTTCCGAATCATCAAGTGCATGCATATAAAATCCATCCGCTGCAATATCATGTGTGGCCGAACTGAATGCTAAAAGCCAGAAGAAGGTCAGCGATGCTTTAAGAAAAAATGGAGCAGGTAGTGATAGTGCTACTCCTCCAAGTCCTGCACCTATTATTAATTGCATAGTTACAATCCACCATCGCTTTGTTTTTAGAATATCTACAAACGGACTCCAAAATGGCTTAATTACCCATGGCAAATATAGCCAGCTTGTGTATAGAGCTATTTGAGTGTTTGATAGTCCAAACCGTTTATACATTATTACTGCTACAGTCATTACCACCACGTAGGGAATGCCTTGTGCGAAATAGAGCGATGGAACCCATGTCCAAGGTGTTCTTTTATTCATAATATTTTGTTTGTCTGATTAGTCTTTAGTAATTAATAATTAGCCATTAGTAATTAGTAATTAATTGTGAGTTTGGAAAGTAATGTAGGAGTATTGTCTTGTAGTCATGTCCCTCATTAGCCATTTCAGCTGCACCAATCTGACAAAGCCCTACACCGTGTCCCCATCCTGCACCTGTAAGCACAAACCTTTGGGGTACGTCAAATTCGTTTTTATCTAATCCATCTACAATAAATGCTGAACTATATAAGTGAGACTTTGATAACGTTCGTCTAATCTCTAATTCTTTGCCGATAACTCTTTGCTGCTTGGTGCCCACAATTACTAGCTTGATAAGTCTCCCCGATGTTCCTCGTTCCACAGGAATTAAATCGATAATATCACCATAATCTATCCCCGAGCGTTCTTTTATAAGTTCTGATAGCTCTTGCTGAGTGTATTCAACTTTCCATCTAAAGAAGTCTGCAGTCTCTTGATCATAATCATTTAGCACTTGTTTCAGTACATCTTTGTTGTTTGTATTACAAAAGGCCCTAGGCGAAGATTGTATCCAGGTTTCTGCTTCCATCTCGTCGGTCAGATCAGGTGTTAATGTAGTTTCACTTATCAAATCTAATTTCCCCTGAAGATATGGATGTACAATCGGTTCCCATACATTTTCGAATGTCTCCATCATCCCACCACAGCATTTTGAGAAACGAGCATCACATATTTTATTATCATATGTGAGTATTTCTCCTCTAGTTAGGTTGATAACTTTGGCAACAGTCTCTGTAGTTTGCCGGGTTATTCCTTGATATCGTTGACAGTGATCGTCGGCACATACATCAAAATTTAGATGATCTTCTCTATCATACCATCTAATAGTGGCATCATCATTCTCAAAATGAGTCTGATACTGCTCAGTATCAATCTTCTTGTTTTTGTCAATCTGAGCCATTAGCCAGCTTCTAGATATTACTGCATGAGCTTTGAGCAGCTCTAACGAGCTTGTTGCACTCATTTCTGATGATATCACACTAGCGAGGTAGCTTTCGAGATACAATATATTAATAGCGGTGAGGGTATTATTCTCTACTATTATCTTCAAATTACCCAGAAAGACCTGATCTTCTTTTCGCTCCCAATGGAAATTTACTCCAATTATCACATTATTTAGAGTGAACTTGTTTGACATTTCATCACCAGAATCGAATATGAGCTCTTGATAATACTTTCCATTAAATGATATCTTACCATTCTCAATTGTTGCCGAATATTTGCCAGCTTCAACCTGTTCTGAATTGTTTAGTTGATATTTATCATGCAGTTCAAATTCAATTTTTGGTTGCTCTAGCAAAATACCTACTTGAATTATAGGCTCTTCTTTTATTTTGTTGTTCATAGCAATTAATGATTATATACTATCATCTATTCAGCCTTTTTCTTGCCTGTAGCTCCCAAGTTCTGATTCTATCTTTATAAGTGTTGTGACCATTCATTTTTACGATATCTAGTGCAGCATCAGAGTTGTCCTCCCAACGGCGACATAGATAAAGGATGTCATAAATACGACCAATTTGGTAGTTTCTAGAGATATTTAGGCCAAGTGCATAATCTTCTCCATAACTTGTGTTTGGCACCTTCACTTCTCTCAATACGGGTGTGTAGAACGCTCTAGGAGCACCCAATCCGTTTATTCTTAGTGCATTGTTGCGACCATTATAAGGTGTCCATTCACGGTGATCTATTATGCCAGGAGGAATTTCCTGCATATCAAAATTAGTCATCTGATATGTACCCACCACCATTGCACAATTTTGCTCATAAAAAGCATCAACAATCTTCTGAAGTGTGTCAACACCACTGTAAACGTCATCACTATCAAGTTGAACAGCAAACTTGCCGCACTTATCGTGGTGTACACCCATATTCCAGCAACCACCAATACCTAAATCATCTCTCTCAGGAATTATATGTATCAACCGTTCATCTGAACTATAGGACTTGATTGCTTCAGTAGTACCATCAGTTGAATGATTATCTACCACAATAAGATTGAACTTGAATGTTGTCTCTTGTTTCAAAACCGAATCAATAGCATCCTTTACAGTCTTTATTCTGTTTCGAACTGGAATTATTACAGAGGCTTCAAATTCAAAACTATCATTGTTGAATTCAATTTGATCAAACTTTGGCTCCAGATATGCACCTACATCTTTTAGGTGTTGAGTACATGCTTGCTCCATCTCTACCTGCACGGCTCTATTCTTAGGATCTACATAGTCAAATATTTTTTGTCCCGAAGCACGTGTATCATCCTCAATTTCTGTATATAAGTATTCGTTTATTCTAACGATAGAATAGTTTTGAGACACTTTTAATCTAAGGTCGTACAATCCAGCAAATTTGTAATCGTCCTTTCCCATTCTTTGCACTGCCTCTTTTAGTGCTTCAGTATTATATATTAACAGTGAGCCAAAGTTGAAATCATCTCTAAGGCTTCCCTCTTGGTAATCAATAACAGGATGATTTTTCTTTTGCCCATCTACCACAGCATAGTAGTCCGAGTACACAAGTCCAGCACCCGAATCGCAAGCAATATTAATAGCTCTTTCTAAAGCAAAATATCCCATGCGAAGAGTAGTTGACTTTTGATAAATTAGTGTATAGTCGCCTTCCGAAAGTGCAGCTATTTTATGTGTTGTCTCGGTGCTTTGTATAGAGTCAATATGTACTGTTTCACATCCATCTATATTAGGCAAGTCGTTAGCAGGTGTCAGTAAAAATATTTTGCTAACTAACTCTGCTTGTTTTAATTCTTGAACCGTAGTTGCTACTTGGCTCTCTTCAGAATAAAGTATAAAGGCATTGATTTTCTTCATAATGCTTGTTGGTATTTTAAGTGTTTGTCTTTACTATTTTAGAATATTACAAATATAGTGATATAAATTAAAATAATGATTGCAATACGTTTTATTTCAGTGGCTTATTGCTCTGTTGATTTAATAATATCGAAGACCAACCTGTTTCGATCACTCTCATTTTTAATTGACTCAATAGGAAAGCCTAAAATGCAGCTGCTATATTTGTCCCCCTTATAAAAGATACCTGCACTTAGGTTATTTTCTGAGTATCTAAATATTGTATATGCACTTTCATCTGCGGGCTCAATTGCATCAGGATTCTCTACTACGTAGCTTTCGCTATTCAACTTATGATAATATTTATAATTTCTGGTAATTAATTCAAAAGGAGAGGGGACAGCTTTAATATGCCCAGTTACAGCTCCTCTGTTATTTCGCCATTTATATTTCAATGTTTGTTGTGCCCATTCTCTATCTTCATTATCTGCATTTTTATTGTCCCACAAGTCTGTTCCTACATATGCTCCGCTAATAATGATGTTACCACCATTATCACAATAACTTTTGATTTTTTGTTGTTGTGCCTTTGTAAATGTCTTGTGCTTGGTAGGCATCGCTCCTCGTGCAATAGTTGTTTCACGTTGTTTACCTAAAATCCAATCTACAATATTGTAGTCACTCAAGTCTGTAATTTCATTTTCAATTACGTTAGCTGCCATAGATACAAATGAATATCCAGCTTCGGCAAAGGCTTTGCCATGAATATAAGGATAATCAAATGTATTGCCAGCAATTGCTGTGGTTTCAAACTCTGCACTGCTATCGCCAAATCCCGATGCATCATCATCCATCCATGGAATGCTGCGCCTAAACTCTCTCATTGGACCAATAAAATGATGTTCCGAAATATAGGGTATTCCATTATCTTCATCTCCATAAAAACCAGCTATGCTATCAGATGCAACAAAGCTATATGGTGCCGAAGTGCGAGTAAATCCGTTAACTATAAGTGCTAATCCTTTTTCATTAGATTTGCGCATTGAAGACAATATTTCGGATGGGAAGCTCTTTCCGCCTTCGTTGGCAGCAACTACCTTGAAGCTATACAGCTTATCTTTTTCCACATTTACTTCATATACATTACCACTAACTAAAGTGCCATTATCAAATCCGCCATCATCCACTCTCTTATATATTATATATTGTGAGGGATTAGCTGATGGTTCTGAAATATCAATTTGTGGTTGCCATTGTAGTTGTAATTTTGTATCGCCCACAAATTGTAATGAAAAGTCCCTAACAGGTAAGGGCTGAACCACATATTCTCTATTATACTGTGATGCCAAGAATTTGAGCATACCCTTATAAATTGATCTACTAACCATAAATCTAAACTCTGGCTCTAATCCATATCTCATATCAGCAAAGTTTTGATGCGAAAGTAGCTCAAGCAACATAGTAGGTACATTTGGTATTCTTGCTTCAGCATACGATCTGTTCCACAGAGCGCGTCTGGTCCATTCTGGTTCATATTCTCGCCTAATATCATTCACAATCTCATCCATTATAATCTCTGACAAATCACGTGATGCCCAGCGAGATTTGTTGTTCTCAAAAACTTCATTATTATGATGAGTCATATAAATACCCAATGTACCAATTATACTATCATTTAGAGTAGTACCAGCATCTGTGTGAAATGCAAAAGCAAGATCTATGGGAATGTTAAGTCCATCTTGTTTTGGAAGTACTGATGATCCCCCAGCTAAGTAATTAACCCAATGTCCACGTGAAGCATAATCGTCAGTATAGTCATTCTTACCCTCAGTCAGATTATAAATAGAGTCGGGAACACCTGCCCATTGCATCCAATAACGAGCACCTTCAACATATCTGGGCCTACCACTTATCTCTGGTTGATACTTTATATTAGTTTTGATATTCTCATTATTTGGATTGCTCTCAGAACTTTTCACATTCTCCTTTTCATATCCCTCTTGCAGAGGCATGCGAGCTATATTACCCATTCCTCCGCCCACTTTGATAGCATCTGCAGATACAATTCTTCCTGCTTTGGAGGACTTATTTGATAGTGTTATTTTATAGTTATCGCTTACATTAAAATCAAAATAACCCAAAAATATCCATGTTCCGCCACCCATCTTTTGGTTTACACTCACTTCTGTTTTTCCTCCATCATGATATATAGTATATAAAGCATCTTCGGAACTGTTTTTAAAACTTTGATAAGCTACATACACTCCATAATATCCTCTTTCAGCAACTTTGATTTTCCATTCAGCAAAGCTCTCATTGCCACTCTTTATTGTTTTTACCTCTCTTGCACTGCCCATCCTAAATGGATTCTCACCATCAAGATAGTAATCCTTGGGGTTGGCAAATCCTGGTACGATTGATGTTTGCCATTGTTCTTTGCCACTGTTTTCTCTATATGTTTCATCGTCATTGTCAAGAATTAATTCAAACTTATTATAATCTCTTTCACGTGGTAGCAGCACATTTGCACCAGCATTCTCAAGCATCGGAACCAGAAATGGCACTACATAGCTTTGAGTATATAAATCTTCTACTGTTTGAAAAATTCTGGCTCGTTGCCATTCCCATCTACCCAGCTTTTGTTCGTAATACCACCCATGGCTCTGCCACATTGCAATGTGATTGTTGGGCATTCCTTTTTTGAACTCACCTATGGGGTCTGATATATTTGTAGTAAGTGGGTGTTTAACCTTGTGAGCACTAATTCGAGACTTGTCCTTTGTTTTAGATCTATAATAATTAGGTATAAGAGCACTAATCTCTTGTGTGTCAGAAAACAGACTAATTCTGTATTTCTTAATTTTATTTGGTAAATAATATCGTACACTGTCATAAATCTGCAAAACAGTGTTTTCTTTCATGGGCATATACGAAAGAGAAAGATTGGTATAAAACTCAATTGACTTCTTTCGATCGTTTTGTGCAATGCTATCTATTACAACTCTTCCAGTTCCCAATTCTGTTTTATAGATAGCGGTGAGGGCTTTAGCAATACCCTCTTTCATGTCTTGAGTTTCTTGCGCACTTATTTGCGCAAGAAATAATGTAGATAATAATAAAATAAATAGCTTTCTCATGATTTATGAATGGTTTATAGTTTCGAAAAGTATGACTCTCGTCAACTCTTTCTTACATACTTCAAAAAGGAGTAGTCATATTCATGCCTTTCATCTGCCTTATGGTGTTCCTCTTTAACCAATTCCCATTTATTGAAATCAATTTCAGGAAAAAAGGTGTCAGCCTCTTCAAAAGCATGATGAATGCGAGTTAAGTAGAGATTGTTTGTAATATCAATGGTAGCATTAAAAAGCACTCCGCCTCCAATTATAAATATTTCATCGTTGGGATCGCACTTGCTCAGCGCTTCATCTATTGATGTCACGGTTATGCACCCAGGAAAATTATCGGCACTTGCTGATGATATCACAATATTTGTTCGATTGGGTAAAGGACCCTTTGGTAACGATTCGTATGTGCGCCTCCCCATAATTATTGTATGGCCTGTAGTAACTCTCTTGAAATGCTTTAAGTCGTTAGGCAAATGGCAAAGCAAATCACCTTTGTTTCCAATTGCATTCTTCTCATCAATTACTACTACGGCACCAATATTATATTTATTCATTATTAAAATAGCGTTTAAACAGTGTTTTAATGATGTTTTATTACTAAATAGAAACTTCGCCCTTTATGTGAGGATGAGGGTTATAGCCTACAAGTTCAAAATCTTCAAACTTGAAACTGAAAATATCCTTTACATCTGGATTTATTTTCATCTCGGGTAGTGAACGAGTATCACGAGTAAGTTGTAAGTTAACCTGCTCAATATGATTAAGGTAAATGTGAGCATCGCCCAAAGTATGAACAAAATCTCCTTCCTCAAGTCCTGTCACTTGTGCCATCATTTTCAATAATAGGGCATATGATGCAATGTTAAATGGAACACCTAGGAAAACATCAGCACTTCGTTGGTATAGCTGCAAGCTAAGTTTTCCATCAGCTACATAAAATTGAAAAAATGCGTGACAAGGAGGCAATTTCATATTGGGAATATCTGCCACATTCCACGAGCTTACTATTATACGTCTCGAGTCGGGATTGTTTTTAATTGTATCCACCACTTCTTTAATCTGATCGATATGTCCACCACTATAATCGGGCCACGAGCGCCATTGATATCCATATATGTGACCCAAATCACCATCTTCATCAGCCCACTCATTCCAGATTCTTACTCCATTATCATTGAGGTATTTTATATTTGTATCTCCGTTCAAAAACCATAACAATTCGTGGATAATAGATTTTAAATGTAGTTTCTTAGTCGTTAACACTGGAAACCCATCACTCATTTTATATCTGCTTTGGTGCCCGAAAACACTAATTGTTCCAGTGCCCGTTCTATCTTCTTTTTTTATACCTTCCGACAAAACGCGCTGAAGCAACTCTTTATACTGTATCATAATTTAGTCCAATATATTGATTTTATTATTTATATTTCCTAATAGTAAAACTAGGAGTAGTGGATAAAAGTTTACCGGATAGCAAAAGTAATTATTTAAACTCTCTTTCTAATCTAATTCACATAATTTAATCTTCGTAAATACTTAGATTGCTCTGTTTAAATATTTAGGTTTCATAGGAGTTATAAAGGAGCTATAAAGGAGATAGAGACTAGCTGAAATTTGGTTTTTATGATTTCTGAAATGTTATTGAATGTTTAAAATGACTAGTTGAGGAAATGTGGCAAAAATCCACACTTTGATTGAAATTCGAACAAAAGAGTGAACGATATCGTTTTTTGTTTTATATATTTGAATAAACTAATTAAAAACTTCAATCATGAACTTATCAGATCTTTTGGGCGGTCCATTAGGACAAAATGTAATAGATAATATTTCATCTCAATTAGGGATGGATAAAGCTGAGACTTCTTCAGCAATTGGTGTAGCAGTGCCTGCAATACTTGCTGGACTAACAAAAAACTCACAATCGAAACAAGGAGCGGAAAGCTTGTACAATGCCCTCGAATCAAAACACGACGGATCGTTGCTTGATAATTTAAGTAGTATGCTTCAAAGTCAATCATCGGCAGTGCAAAAAGATGGCAACGGAATTCTCGATCATATATTTGGTGCTAATAAAGCAGCAATTGAAAAGGGAGTTGCTGCCAAATCAGGATTGAGCTTGCAAAAAGTGGGTCCTCTACTTTCTATGTTAGCACCAATTGTGATGGCTTATGTGGGTAAGCAAAAAAAACAAAGTAAAACATCTGCAGGTGGATTAGTGGATTTGTTAGGTGGACTATTGGGCAACACCGGTGCAACCCCTGCCAAAAAGAGTAGTGGTGGTGGACTTATGGGAATGGTGACAGGAATGCTTGATAAAAATAAAGATGGCGATATTCTTGATGATATCTTAGGAGGCTTTTTAGGTAAATAAACTGTCGAACTAAATATATTACCAACCACGGGTTGGCAAATTAATGAAAAATTAATTTGTCGATTCGTGGTTTTTCTTTATTTTATACTAGCTACACCATTCAAATACTTTTATAGCTGAACTATTTATAGTATTTTTGTAGTCGAAAAAGTCAATGGAAGCAATATTCCTTAGACGAGCTATTAAAGAGAAGACATTAACCCAAAAATAATAAATATCAATTAATTATGAGTAATCAGAAAGAGAAACTTTTTACTGATTTTCCAGCAGTCACCACCGATCAGTGGATGGAGGTGGTAACCAGAGACCTTAAGGGTGCTGATTTCCAAAAGAGACTTGTTTGGAGAACAAACGAAGGTTTTAATGTAAATCCTTTTTATCGTGCAGATGATATCGAGGAGTTCTTAACTAAAGACAATCTGCCAGGTCAGTTTCCTTATGTTCGTGGCACACGAAAAGACAACGTGTGGTATGTTCGCCAGGAAATTGCTGTGAGTGATTATGCTGAAGCCAATAAAAAGGCTAAGTCATTACTTGAAAGAGGTGTAAGCTCTTTTGGCTTTTATCTTCCGAAGAATAACCTTTCGGTTGAAAACCTAGGAGTGCTTCTAGATGGTATTTCACCTGATAAAGTTGAGCTTAACTTCAACACATGCATTTCAAAAATCAAAGAACTGGCAGAAATTGTGGTTGCTTACATCAAATCACTAAATCTTAATCTTCTTGAGTGTCATGGTTCTATTGGCTACGATCCTTTCCGTCTAATTCTTAAGAAAGGGATTGATACTCCAAAATGGATTGACCAGGCTGTAGAAATTGTAAACATTACTTCAGCACTGCCACGCTACAGAAGTGTAATGATTACAGGCAACTTATTTAACGATGCTGGTGCATATAGCTTTCAAGAACTAGGCTTTAGCCTTGCTTACGCAAATCAGTTATTAGGTGCATTAATCGAAAAAGGTATTGCTCCCGCACTAGCTGCTAAGAAAATCAAATTTGAACTTGGTGTAGGTTCAAACTACTTTATGGAGATAGCTAAGTTTAGAGCTGGAAGATGGTTGTGGGCAGAAATTGTAAATGCATATAAGCCACCATGTCCGCACGATTGCGACAATAAAGCTGATGATGGCACTTGTCGTTGCGCTGCTAAGATGAATGTGCATGCACTTACTTCACGTTTCAATCAATCTCTTTACGATCCATATGTAAATATGCTTCGTTCTCAAACAGAAGCCATGTCGGCAACTCTAGGATCTGTAGATTCGCTTACAGTTCGTCCGTTCAACGAGGCTTTTGAATCGCCAACTGATTTTTCGGAGCGTATTGCACTTAATCAGCAGTTGCTGTTAAAAGAGGAATCGCACTTTGATAAAGTAACTGATCCCTCATCAGGTTCATATTATATCGAAACACTTACCGTATCACTTGCTGAGCAAGCATGGAAACAGTTTTTGGAAATTGACCAAAAAGGATTTTATGAATCACTCAAAGAAGGAGTTATCCAAGATGCGATCCAAGCTTCGGCTGATGCACGCTCTAATGCAGTTGCAAACCGTCGCGAAATATTACTTGGAACTAACCAATATCCAAACTTCAACGAACAGATGGCTACAAAAATCAGCAATCCAGTTGAATTATCTTGCGGATGTAGCGAGGGTGAGACTCCATTAAAACCTTTACGTATTGTAAGATTAGCAGAGCAATTCAACGATCTGCGTCTTGCTACCGAAAACAGTGGTAAAACTCCAAAAGTGTTTATGCTTACTATTGGTAATTTGGCTATGCGTCTTGCACGCTCTCAATTCTCGAGCAACTTCTTTGCTTGTGCCGGATATCAAGTAATTGATAATAACGGTTTCCCAACTGTGGAAGAGGGTGTTGAGGCAGCTCGCAAAGTAGATGCTGATATTATCGTATTATGCTCTAGCGATGCTGAGTATGAAGATTTAGCTCCTAAAGCATATGATTTGGTTAAGGATGGTAAAGAGCATTTCGTAGTGGCAGGCGCACCAGCTTGCATGGACGACCTTAAAGCTCATGGAATCGAGCATTTCATCAATGTTCGTACCAATGTTTACGAAACGCTTAAAGAGTTTAATAATAAACTTTTGGGATAATCTCTTAATTAAGAAAGCTGTTATAAATATATAAGCAAAATAATATTCTAAAAGATGCCTGAACTAAAGTATTGGATAATTGCAGCTCACCCATGGTCGTTTCCTGCATCAGGATCGCCTGCTCTAATCGCCTACTCGTATGTGTTTTATATGTACAAAACGGGACAAATATCAGATGTCAATTGGATTAATGGTATAATTGCCTTTTTTGGTGCTATTATTTTCCATATGGCAGGCAATTTGATAGGCGACTATCAAGATTACAAGGGCGGTGTTGATCAGCTTGAAAAAACAGGACCATTCAGAGTGTTGGTGCACAAAATATTTAAACCCCGAACTATTCTAATTTATGGCTACATAGTACTTCTAATTGGAATACTAATTGGTGCATATCTTTTTTTGCAAACCGGTGTGCCACTCATTTATATAGGATTGTTTGGAATAGTTAGTGCAACACTATACTATAAGTTTAAGTATATAGCGCTAGGCGATATAATTATCTTTTTAAGCTTTGGTTTGATGGTGGTGTTGGGCATGGTTTATGTGATGACTGGCATTATTAATTGGTGGTCGCTTTTAATAGCATCACCAGTTGGATTGCTTATTGTGGCTATTCTTCATGCTAACAACACTCGCGATATGCTTCAAGACAAAAAAGCAGGTATCAAAACGCAAGCGATGATTTTGGGCCTTGAAGGTGCACAGGTTGTTTATCAAACTATTTTATTGTTCACCTATATGCTAGTAGCACTTATAGTTTTATTTAATCTATTGCATCCGCTTGTATTCATAGTTTTAATTACGATGCCCATGGCTCTTAAAAACATAAAGCTAATGAAACGAGCAACAATCGAAGATTTGGGAATTATCCGATTTCTTGATACTGATACGGCAAAACTTGTACTTGTGTTTAGCTTATTATTTTCGGCTGCAAACTTTATAGCACCTTATATTTAAAGAACTCTTTTAACTAAAAAAACAATCAAACATCAGAACTCAGTAATCTGATTTCTGTGTAAGAAAAATCATAAAATATGAAACCTAATTTCGAAAATCTCGATATTAAATCAGCCAAATACTCAATGCCTAATGTAGATGAGTGGGTTGATGAAAATAAAATAAATGCCGACTGGCTAACTCCGGAGCAAATTCCGGTAAAACCGGTATATACCAAAGAAGATCTTGAAGGAATGGAGCACCTTGGCTATGCAGCTGGTGTGGCGCCATATCTTCGCGGACCATATTCTACTATGTATGTTATGCGTCCTTGGACGATTCGTCAATATGCAGGATTCTCTACTGCTGAAGAGTCAAACGCATTCTATCGTCGTAACCTTGCAGCAGGACAAAAAGGATTGTCTGTTGCTTTTGACCTTCCTACACACCGCGGCTACGATGCCGACAATGAGCGTGTGGTGGGCGACGTAGGTAAGGCTGGTGTATCTATTTGCTCGGTTGAGGATATGAAAATTCTTTTTGATGGTATTCCATTAAATCAAATGTCTGTATCGATGACCATGAATGGAGCTGTTCTTCCAATTCTTGCTTTCTACATTGTGGCAGCACAAGAGCAAGGGGCAGAGCTTCACGAAATGGCAGGTACTATTCAAAACGATATTCTTAAAGAATTTATGGTGCGTAACACATATATATACCCACCAAAATTCTCAATGCAAATTATTGCTGATATTTTTGAGTACACATCTCAAAAGATGCCTAAGTTCAACTCAATCTCAATTTCAGGATATCACATGCAAGAGGCAGGAGCTACTGCTGATATCGAACTTGCTTACACACTTGCCGACGGTATCGAATACCTTCGTGCTGGTGTAGATGCTGGTATTGATATTGACGCATTTGCACCTCGTTTGTCGTTCTTCTGGGCAATCGGAATGAACCACTTTATGGAGATTGCAAAGATGCGTGCTGCTCGTTTGCTTTGGGCTAAGATTGTGAAAAGCTTTGGAGCTAAAAACCCAAAATCAATGGCATTACGTACTCACTCACAAACTTCAGGATGGTCGCTTACTGAGCAAGATCCATTTAACAATGTGGGACGTACCGTTATCGAAGCAATGGCTGCAGCACTTGGTCACACTCAATCGTTGCACACCAACGCACTTGATGAGGCTATTGCATTGCCAACCGATTTCTCGGCTCGTATTGCTCGTAATACTCAAATTTATATTCAGGAAGAGACTCAAATCACACGTCAAGTTGATCCATGGGCAGGCTCATACTATGTAGAGTCGCTAACTCAAGAGCTTGTGGATAAAGCATGGGCATTGATTGAAGAGATAGAAGAGCTTGGCGGAATGGCTAAAGCTATCGAAACAGGAGTGCCAAAAATGAGAATTGAAGAGGCTGCAGCTCGTACGCAGGCTCGTATCGACTCGGGTGCTCAAAAAATTATTGGTGTTAATAGCAACCGTTTAGCCAAAGAAGATCCAATTGATATTCTAGAGGTTGATAACACAGAAGTACGCAAGCAGCAAGTAGAGCGTTTGGCTCAATTGCGTGCTAATCGTGACGAAGATGCTGTACAAAAAGCATTAGCAGCAATCACTAAATGTGTTGAAACGGGAGAAGGAAACCTTCTCGAACTATCTGTGGAAGCAGCAAAGGTACGCGCTTCACTAGGCGAAATATCCGATGCTTGCGAAAAAGTTGTAGGACGTTATAGTGCAGTAATTAGAACAATTTCAGGAGTGTATTCATCAGAATCAGGAGATGACGCATATCTAGCAAAAGCGCGTCAACTAACAGAAGAGTTTGCTAAGAAAGAGGGTCGTCAACCACGTATTATGGTTGCAAAAATGGGTCAAGATGGTCACGACCGTGGTGCAAAAGTAGTAGCCACTGGCTATGCCGACTGTGGTTTCGATGTGGATATGGGACCATTGTTCCAAACTCCAGCCGAGGCAGCACGTCAAGCGGTTGAGAATGATGTTCACGTAGTAGGTGTTTCGTCACTTGCAGCAGGACACAAGACTTTGGTTCCTCAAATCATTGATGAACTTAAGCGTTTGGGTCGCCCCGACATCGTTGTTATTGCAGGAGGTGTAATTCCAGCACAAGACTACGATTATCTTTACAAAGCTGGTGTATCTGCAATATTTGGCCCTGGCAGCCCAGTTGCTAAGTCAGCTTGTGATATTATGAACGTATTAATGGACGAAGAGTAAGATTAAACTCTGACATAATAAATTAGTTTATGCAATGTGCGGGCTGTGGAAAAGTATTTCCGCAAGTCCGCACTTGTTTTATATAGTCTCATCTAATTACAACACATACACATTATATATAATGGCACGATATCAGCATAAAAGAAAGAGAAAAGAAGATATAGGTATTTCACCTTTCGAAATAAAGTCGAGAGACGCAGGTAAAGCATCATTACCAGTTATTTCAGCAATCAACTTTTCTATCGATGGAACAACTGAAACAAAGATAAGCTCTATAAAAGAGCTTAAGGCGTTTACCGATTCTAATGACTTTTCGTGGATAAGCATTGCAGGATTAAATGATGAAAGCTTCATGAATCAGTTATCTGAAATATATGATATCCCAAGTAATATAATATCTGACGTTTTAGACACTTCACTTCGTCCTCAGGTTGAGGATTATGATGATGGTGTGTTTGCTTCACTAAAGGTGTTGAGGCTTAATGATGCTGATAAGATTTTGATTCGCGAAAATGTATCACTAATTGCTAATGATAAAATAGTTTTTTCGTTTGTAGAAACATCCGATGAAATATTTAATCCTATTAAAAATAGAATTCAAAAGCGTCGTTCAAAGATACACACTGCGGGCACTGATTATATTTTCTTCTCACTTCTCGATGTTATTATTGACAACTATATCTATACCCTCGATTTGTATGGAGAAAGGGTAGAGGAGATAGAGGAAGAACTAACACTAAATACCGATCGCTCTACGCTTCGCACAATAAATTTACTAAAGCAAGAGCTAAATCAATATCGACGAGATATAAAACCAGCTAAAGAGATGATATTTGGTTTGCGTAAGCTAGATGCTGATTTTATATCAGATGAAAATGAAACACATTTCAAGGAACTGCAGGATAATATAAGTCAAGCCTCTGAGATGCTTGATTACTTTCGTGAGGTTCTGTATGATGCTATTGATGTTTATCACTCCGCAATGAGCACCCGCTTAAATGATATAATGGCTGTGCTAACAATATTTTCAGTAGTATTTATACCCCTATCATTTATCGCAAGTCTGTATGGAATGAATTTTGTAAATATGCCTGAGCTTCGCTCACCTTATGGTTATTATACAGTATTGGCGGTAATGTTGGTTATAGCAGTGGTAATGTTGTTGTATTTCCGTCGTAAAAGATGGTTTTAGCTATTAATAGCATCCATAAAAGCCTTACGATATGTCTCTCCAATGGGCACCTGATGCTCATTAATAATTATTCTGTTCTTATCGATACTTGATATTTTGCTTCTACTAATAATGTAGGATCTATGAACCCTGATAAACCTACCTGCGGGTAAATCTTCTTCCATAGCTTTAAGGCTCATTAGTGTGATGATTGGGCGTTTCTCCTTTGTGGAGTATATTTTAATATAATCTTTCAGACCCTCTATCATTGATATATCGTCATATAGGATATGAATAAGCTTATAGTCGGCTCTTACAAAAATACCATCAGAATCAGAATCTTTACTATCTTGAGCTCCCTTTTTCATTTCATGCCATTTCAGTGCACGCTTCGAAGCACTTAAAAAATCAGTGTATGAAAAAGGTTTCAGCAAATAGTCAAGCGCATTCACCTTATATCCATCAAGTGCATATTCGCTAAAAGCAGTTGTAAATACAATTCGTGTTTGCTCGTCTATTATTTGTGCAAACTCCATTCCATTAACTTCGGGCATTTGAATATCTAAAAATATTACATCAACCGTTTCGCCTGCCAGTTTCTCCATTGCCTGCACCGCATTAGAGTACTTGCCCGTAAGATTTAAAAAAGAAGTACGTTGCACATACGAGTTTAACAGCTCTAATGCAAGCGGCTCATCATCCACAATCCAGCAATTCAGTTTCATTTCCCTTTTCCTTTTGTATATATGATTAATGAAGTAGAGTAAATTCCGTTTTCGTTCACTATTTCCCAATCGTATCTATTAGGATAAATAAAATCGAGACGCTTTTTCACTAATTCCAAACCTATTCCGCTACCACTTTTGTCGGATGTGGATTTGGGGTAGCTACTGTTTTTTGATACAAACTCGACAATGCCACCTGGCTTTTCCGAAATTCTAAATGCAATAAACGAAGGCTTGCTGCTGCTGATACCATGCTTAAAAGCATTTTCGATAAGTGATATATAAATTAATGGAGCTATGGGTGTAGTGCTGTTTTCGTAAGCTTCTATTTGTGCATCCAATGCTACATTATCTGATAAACGCAAACGCATTAGTTCGATATAGTTTTTTATAAAACTAATTTCTTGATGTAAAGGTACGTAAGTTTTTTCGTTATCATATAGCATATGTCTCAACAATTTACTCAAATCGAGCACCGCCTGTTGTGCCTTGTCTGGATTAAAGGCAATAAGGGCATATATATTATTGAGTGTGTTTAGTAAGAAGTGGGGACTAATCTGATTCTTTAGATTTTGCAGCTCAGCATCTGTTTTAGCTCTCTCTAGTTCTTTACGCTCGTTTTCAGCTTTAAACCATTGGAACGACATTTTTAGGGCCACACTTAGACCCACCATTGTAATAAGCGTAGTAGTATTTCGTATCACAAACAGCCAAGGCGATACTCTCATTCGTCGGCGTCTGATGGGCTGATTATTGAGCATTCTAATCCAGTCGTTGCCATAATGCATCAATACAAGCATTGCCACAAGCAATATAATATTGTAGAAGATAAATTGATAAGGTTTTTGTTTGAATAGTAACTTATCAATCAAAAAAAAGTAGTTTACATAGAAAATAATCAATAGTCCTAGCATATCTGGTATAGATCGTACAAACATATCCCAATTGAATATCTTTTCACGATCCATAAAGAAATATGGAACAACAAGAATCATGCTCCATAGCAGTATGTGAGTTATCAAAACTGTATATGTGTTTTGCAGATTTCGTTTTATTACATTGTCCATTGTCATTGTTGAAGGCTGTTTGAAAATTTGGTTATACTCTTTGCATATTATTAAAACTATAGCTTGACACTAATATTGTATCAAGCTATAATCATTTTTTTTATTACTACATCATTCGTCTTCCTGGGCCTCTTGGTTGCATCATATCATCTTGTGTGGCTCCACCTTTAAAGATATTAAACCTATACACAAAGTGGAACATGAAATAGGATGTCAGTGTATTTGTCGTTGTATCTCTAATATAGTTCGACGTTACTGATCTATTAATATTACTTCTTTGTTGTAGTATGTCATATATTTTGAAACGTATTGTTCCATTTTTTTGCTTAAATATCTGTTTTGAAATAGAAGCATTCCATAGCCACTCATCTTGAGTGAAACCATCAGCATATCCCGAGTTGGTGCTATAGTTGATATCGCTTTCTACAGAGAAATCATATGGTAGATACAAAGTAGTGTTGGCAGTACCTCCAAAGTTTAAGTACTCTTGATCGCGCTGTCCTTCCAATGTATTCTTCACATTGTTGTAGTTTACATTGCCTCGCACACCAAAGTCTATTACGTCCGAACGGTAGTTTAGTCCTAATGTTTCACCTAGATTTACACGTTTACTCAAGTTTTTCTCAATGCTTAAATCTCCATCGTTAATGGTATTTGAAAAACCATTAGACTGATTGTAGCTAGCAAAAGTCATAGAAAATACTGAGAACTTTATATTCTTAAGCGGTACGTTCATCATCATACGTCCATTTGCATTCCAGTTGCCCGACACGTTTTGGTACGTTGTGCTCTTAGCACCTGTGGCCAAGTCGGTAGTAGTTGCAGAAACTATATCGTTGGTAAGGTAGTTAATGTTGCCGAACAATCCCATGTGTCTATTCTTTTCGGGATTGAAGTTTTGATATCTAATATTCAATCTATGTTGGAACGAAGGTTTCAAGTCGGGATTACCTACAGTAATATTTAGTGGGTTTGATACATCCTCAACAGGCGAAAGCTGATTAACTGATGGTTGGCTTGTGCTTCCATTATATCTCAAGCGGATATTATGTTGGCGAGTCCATCTATAGTTGAACTGAGCCGTAGGAGCGTAATTGATTACACTTCTTTTAAAATCATTTTCGAGGCTCTCGCCAATATATGTTTTGCTTGCCGATGAAGAAGGCTGCACGGTAAAACCAAACATATAATCGTAATCTTTGCGTACTGATTGGAAGTTTAGTTCCACTTCTTGGTTTGCAAAACTATTCTCTAATCTCTTGCTATATCTCTCATCCAAAATAGAATAGTTTCCATTATCGTCTTTTATTCTTGTATCTCTATCCGATTCAGAATCATTCTGGCGGTATGAGTATGCTAACTGAATAGCATTATTGTTGCCAATAGGCTCAACGTACGAAAAATAAGCACGCCAGTTGCGCGAGTCGTTTATATTTTTTAGCTTTTGATCTATAATATCATCATCTTTCGATCCATAATAGTATGTGTTCGAGAGGTTATTTCCATTACTTTCAGAGTTTGACAAACCACCACTAAGTTGCGCACTTAATATACGACCCTTTTTGCCAAGTGTTCGGCTAATATCTAATCTGGCAGATAGGTTTTTACCATTTCCATCCGAATTGTATCTCGAATCACCACTATTGATAGTGTCTGCAACATTCTCCAGAGTTGTTACAAAGTCTCCAACTTGGTTTTGTTTGTTTTTATATATCGAACCAGTTGGGCTAAATATTATCTTGGTCAATGTGTCTGGTGTCCACTCCATACGGAAGTCCATGCTGAAGTTTTGGCTCCAATTGTTCGACACATTGTTCTCATTCTCAAGTCTGTTTCCGCTACTCAAAAGGTTTTGAGTATGCATTTTCGAAACGGTATTGTTGTTGGTGTCACCAAAGCGTAGGTTACCACCAAGTTTTAAATCTTTGGTAAACTGTTGGCTAAAGTTGAAACCTGCATTTCCTGATTTGGTGATACCATTGTTGGGACCTCTCCACATGCCACGACCACCACCTCCACCACCAAACATGGCAGTGCCAAGATCGGAGAATCCAGCATTGTTGGTATTATTATAGCCCCCAAGCACGGTATATTGATTTTTATCCTTCATATAGTTTACCATAGCATTCCCTTCATATCTGTCTTGCGAACCATATCCGGCAAAGGCATTTCCAAACAACCCCTCTTTCATACCTGGGCGCACTGTTAGGTTGATTACTGTTTCCTCATCGCCATCATCAAATCCAGTCATCATCGACATATCACTTCTTCTGTCGTGAACTTGAATTTTGTCAACCATTTTTGCGGGTAAGTTTTTTGAGGCCACCTTTGGGTCGGAGCTAAAAAACTCCTCACCGTCAACCATAATTTTCTTTACCTCACGTCCGTTCACAGTGATTTTTCCATCCTCATCTATCTCTACACCAGGCATTTTTTTAAACAAGTCTTCCAAGAGGGCACTCTCTGTTACTTTATACGAGTCGGCATTATACTCAGTTGTGTCACCCTTCACCACTATTTCGGCCGCCTTTGCCGTAGCCACCACTGCATCAAGCAAAATATTGTCGGCACCTAGCTTAATTGTTCCCAGGCTGCTTCTAGTGTTTTGGGCATTAAGGGTCACATCCTTATAAAAATCATTATTTCCTACATACGTAACGTGCACTATATATGCACCATAAGGCATACTAATACTAAATTCGCCTTTACTGTTTGTGGCTACACCATTTACATATGTACTATCCTTTTTTTGCAAAATTCTTACGTTGGCTTCCATAATGGGCTCGTCAAATTCTGCATCAATCACCTTACCTGATATTTGCCCTCTGTTTTGAGCAAAAGTAGCATAGCTAATTGTGATAAGTCCTAAGAGTATAAATAATCGTCTCATAAAATTGATTTCAATAATTGTTTTTTCTTCTTCTTTTTTTAATACCTAAAATCTGTTTTTTCTAAAATGCTTTCATATATGCGCACAATGCATATATTCACTACAAAAATAGTGTGATACCATTCTTCTAACAAATAAATTAGATTAAATGGACTAAAGTATCGATGAAGAGGCCTAATTAGTGGATTAGCACATCTCTGAGTAGAGTAATTGGCTGCATACAATTATGGAAATATCAGATTTAAGAAAATGAAACGGTGTAAAAAACTTCGAGGATATTTGTAAAAAACTTCTCAAATATCCTCGTGTATGTAAAGTTGAATATTGTTTATTGCTTAAAATGCAAAACCAATGGCTAATGTAGCTGCGGGCATAATGCCACTACCAGTCTCGAAATCATAGTCGCTCGAATTCATAGTTACATAATTTGGTCCAATACCCAAATCTAAAGTAAATCCGCTCGCCCAAGCCCACTGGTATCCTATCTGAGCACCTATGGCAAAGGCAGATAGATTATGCTTTGTTCCATTATCTGTAAGTGATCCAGCCTCGAATGATGCTTGCGGGTTAACCCAAAAACCAGATGGCACCTCCTTTTTTGCATGTGTAAAATAGTATCTATATCCTACACCTAGTCCACCTGCGCTAACATCAGTGTTTAACAGCTTATAGGCATAGCTCCCTGAAAATAATAATGAGCTCTTTGAGTTTAAAACCTTTTCGTAGGTAGCGTTAAAACTTCCGAAAGCTAAAGCAAAAGGGTTTGCCTTTATCACATTGGTTCTTTCCTGAGAAAAGCTGTTCATTGAGAACAGAAAAGTGAACAATAAAAATGCGAATAATGTTTTTTGTACTCTCATAATTTTTTTATTAATTGAAAATTGGTTCGACAAATGTAAATGCTTTTTTTGATAAAAATAGCAATTGTATAGATTTTTTATGCACAACTGTGGTATATCAATAATTAGTCCAACTACATATCAATTTATGTTTATACTGTTTAGTACTAACTCTGTTGTTTAATGTATTATGTTTGTTTGGATGGTAGATACATTGAAATGTTTATTTGATAGATTATATGTTTGTAATCTGTACTTTAAATTAAAATATGAGGGGTGTAACTTTCCTCTTTCTTTATATCAACAGTTCGGTGTAAAGCCATTTAGGAATCAGATAA